>JAATFS010000499.1 GCA_015655035.1 Lysobacterales bacterium
GCATCAACGAGATGATGCTGGACGGCATCAAGAAGATCGCCCCCACCGGGGTGATGCTGATGTTCGCGATCCTGTATTTCGGGGTGATGATCGATGCCGGCCTGTTCGATCCGCTGGTGCGGCGAATCCTGGGGCTGGTCAAGGGCGACCCGATGAAGATCGTGCTGGGCACGGCGATCCTCGCCCTGCTGATCTCGCTCGATGGCGATGGCTCGACCACCTACATGATCACTGTATCGGCGATGCTGCCGCTGTACCGCCGGCTAGGCATGAACGCGCTGAACATGACCTGCGTGACCATCCTCGCGGGCGGGGTGATGAACCTGACCCCGTGGGGCGGGCCGACCGCGCGCGCAGCCACCGCGCTGCATGTGGACCCGGCCGAGGTGTTCATCCCGCTGGTGCCGGCAATGGGCCTGTCGATCGTCGGCGTGCTGGTGCTGGCCTGGTGGCTGGGCATGAAAGAACGTCGCCGGCTCGGCGTGGTCAAGCTACCCGAGGGCGCGGGCTGGATGGATTCGAGCCTGGCCGACGACAGCGATGGCCTGCCGACCGTCGAAGACGCCGAAGACATCAAGCGGCCCAAACTGCTGTGGGTGAACCTGGTGCTGACGCTGGTGCTGATGAGCGCGTTGGTGATCGGCGTGCTGCCGATGCCGATCCTGTTCATGATCGGCTTTGCGCTCGCGCTGGTGATCAACTACCCCGACCTGGCCGAACAGCGCCGTCGCCTGGTCAACCACGCCGGCAACGTGCTGTCGGTGGTGTCGCTGATCTTCGCCGCCGGCATCTTCACCGGCATCCTTTCCAACACCGGCATGGTCGAGGCGATGTCGCGCAGCTTCCTGGCGGTGATCCCCGACAGCTGGGGCCCTTACCTGGCGGTGATCACCTCCATCGCCAGCATGCCCTTCACTTTCTTCATGTCCAACGATGCGTTCTACTTCGGCGTGCTGCCGATCCTGTCCGAAGCCGCCGGCAACTACGGCATCACGCCGCTGGAAATGGCGCGCGCCTCGCTGGCCGGCCAGCCGGTGCACCTGCTCAGCCCGCTGGTACCGTCCACCTACCTGCTGGTCGGATTGGCCAAGGTCGATTTCGCCGACCACCAGCGCTTCACCATGAAGTGGGCGCTGCTGATCTCGTTGCTGTTGATGGGCGGCGGCCTGTTGTTCGGCCTGTTCCCGCTGGCGCGCTAGCCGCCGCCGGGATTCGGGATGGCGGGTGGCCAACACTCGCCGTCACGGATCTCCCAATCCCCCATTCCGAATCCAACCTCCGAAGGAGTCATCGCAATGACACTCCGCATCGCATACGTCACCAGCGGCATGGGCAGCGTGGGTACCGCCATCTGCCAGAAACTGGCCCGCAGCGGCCTGACCGTGGTCGCCGGTTGTGGCCCCAACTCGCCGCGCAAGGCTGCCTGGCTGCGCGAACAGCAGGCGCAGGGCTTCGAATTCGTTGCCTCCGAGGGCAACGCCGCCGACTGGGACTCCACCGTCGCCGCCTTCGCCAAGGTCAAGGCCGAGGTCGGGCAGATCGACGTACTGGTCAACAACGCCGGCGGCAACCGCGACACCTTGTTCCGGCAGATGACACGCGAGGATTGGCAGGCGGTGATCTCCAGCAACCTGGATTCGCTGTTCAACATCACCAAGCAGGTGGTCGACGGCATGACCTCGCGCGGCTGGGGGCGGATCGTCAACATCGGCTCGGTCAGCGCGCAGAAAGGCCAGATCGGGCAGATCAACTACGCCACCGCCAAGGCGGCGATGCATGGTTTCAGCCGAGCGCTGGCGCACGAAGTGGCCTCGCGCGGAGTCACCGTCAACACCATCTCGCCGGGCTACATCGCCAGCGCCTCGATCAGCAGCTTTCCGCCCGACGTGCTCGATCGCCTGGCCACCTCGGTACCGGTACGTCGTCTCGGCAAGCCAGAGGACGTCGCCGGGCTATGCGGATGGCTGGTTTCCGATGAAGCGGCCTACGTCACCGGCGCCGACTACGCCGTGAACGGCGGGCTGCACATGGGCTGAGCCGCACTCACCGCCAACCGCCGCGTATCGCGCACAACGCGATGCACGGCCGTCGCGGCGGCGGTCGTCGACCTCGCCGATGCGCGACGGTCAATACCGCCCAGGACGGCCGGTGGGCCGCTTGCCCGAGGGCTTGCCACTGCTGCGGCCCGGCGGCCGCGCCGCCGCATTCTGGGCCTGGCGCACGGCGAGCTTGTCGGCCGCGCCAGCCACTTCCCCACGCAACTTCAGATAGCTGGCCAATCGCGCCGGATCCAGCTCGTCGCGCTCGATCGCCGCCTGCACCGCGCAGCCGGGCTCGGCCAGGTGCGCGCAATCGTTGAAGCGGCATTGCGCGGTCAGCGCCTCGATGTCGGCGAAACCACCCTCGGCCAGATCTTCCTCGCCGGTGGGCTTGAGCTCGCGCATGCCGGGGGTGTCGATCAGGCAGGCACCGCTCGGCAGCGGAATCAGCGCGCGGTGCGTGGTGGTGTGGCGGCCGCGCGAATCGTTCTCGCGCACCGCATTGGTCTTCATCTTCTGGCTGCCGAGCAAGGTGTTGGTCAACGTCGACTTGCCGGCGCCGGACGAGCCCACCAGCACCGCAGTGCGGCCATCGCCCAGCCAAGGCCGCAGTGCGGACACGCTCTCCGGGTCCTTGGCATTGACGGCGCGCAGCGCGATGTTCTGCGCCGCCAGCTCGACCAGTACCGCCACCGCATCCTCGGCGTAGTCGGTCTGGTCGGCCTTGGTCAGCACCACCACCGGCTCGGCCCCACCGCCGCCCACCAGCATCAGATAGCGCTCGATGCGGCGTGGATTGAAGTCCGCATCCAGCCCGCAGACGATGAACACCGTATCGATGTTGGCGGCGATCACCTGCTGGTGGTAATGCTCGCCGGCCGCGCCGCGCTTGATCGAGGTGCGCCGTGGCAACAGCGCGACGATCCGCTTGCCCTCCATCAGCACCCAGTCGCCCACTGCCGCGCGCTCGTGGCTGGGGAAGCGTGGGCGCTGCCATTCCGGCAGCGACTCGGCCTTGAGGCTGGCCGTCGGCGTATCGGCCACCACGTAGCCGGTACGGTGCTGTTCCACCACCCGCGCCGGCAACGCCTGCGGATGCGCAGCGAACAGCGCCTGCCACGCCGGATCCTCGGGCGGACCGGGCCAGGGCCAGCCAATGGCCTGGAGAACGGGAAAATCGGGAGAAGCATTGCTCATGCGCTGATTCTAGGGGGTATCGCCCGCCGAACCATCTCCGCAGTGAGATGCCGGGCCAACCACGGGTGCCTGGACGGCATCGCGCTTCAGCATCCGGTCATCCCCCGGGCTGCGGCGGGCTGCCGTCGCCGGGCCGACGTCCCGCCATCGCCCGCGTGGCGCGCGATACCTGGAACAAGGCATGGCAAGCCGCAACGCGGCAGCGTGATGCCGGGCAACGCGCCGTCCGCGCATGCCGCACGGCGGCTTGACATTCGTGGCATCGGCAAATACCCCACCGCCGTCATTTCCGCTAACATGCGAGTTTCCACGCCTGAACCGGCCCTTTCGATGTCAACCACCCCGCTGAAGCCGCTCGCCATCCGCGAGCGCCTGTCCGAAGTCCGCTACGAAATCCGAGGCGAACTGGCGCGGCGAGCGCGGGAGCTGGAAGCCCAGGGCCGCAAACTGATCAAGCTCAACATCGGCAACCCGGGCGCGTTCGGATTCCGTGCACCGGAACACCTGCAGCACGCCATCGCCGACGACATGGGCCGTACCGACCCCTACACCCACCAGCAGGGCCTGCCGGTGGCGCGCGAGGCGATCGCCACGGCGTACGCCAAGCGCCAGCATCCGGACGCCCATCCGGACCGCATCTTCATCGGCAACGGCGTCAGCGAACTGATCGACCTGTCGCTGCGGGCGCTGCTCAATCCCGGCGACGAAGTACTGGTGCCCTCGCCCGACTACCCGCTGTGGTCGGCGGCGACCATCCTCAACGACGGCCGCCCGGTGTACTACCGTTGCGCACCGGAGAACGGCTTCCAGCCGGACCCGGTGGAGATCGAGACGCTGGTGTCCTCGCGCACCCGCGCCATCGTGCTGATCAACCCCAACAATCCCAGCGGCGCCAGCTATTCGCGCGAATTGCTGCAGAGGATCGTGGCGATCGCGGTCAAGCACAACCTGCTGCTGCTGGTCGACGAGATCTACGACCAGGTGCTGTACGACGGGGCCGAATTCGTATCGGTCGCACCACTGGCCGGCGCGCATCCGTGCATCACCTTCGGAGGCCTGAGCAAGGTGCATCGCGCCTGCGGCTGGCGCGTGGGCTGGGCATTGCTGTCCGGCGACGGCGAGCGCATCAACGATCTGCGCAACGCGATGGACCTGCTCGGCGCGCTGCGGCTATGCGCCAACGTGCCGGGGCAGTACGCAATCGACGCTGCGGTCAACGGCCCGGATACGATCTCGCCGCTGTGTGCGCCGGGTGGCCGCCTGTACGAGACCCGCCGCGCGGTGATCGAGGCCTGTGCCGCCAGCGAACATCTGTCGCTGGTCGCTCCGGCCGGGGCGCTGTACGCATTCCCGGCGGTGGTTGGGCATGCCGCACGCAACTTCGACGACCACGCCTTCGCGCTGGAGCTGATGAACGAGGAAGGCGTGCTGGTGGTGCCGGGTTCCAGCTTCAACGTTCCCTACCGCAACCACTTCCGCGTGACCTTGCTGCCGGAAGCGGCGGTGATGCGCGACGTGTTCGCGCGGATCGACCGTGCGCTGTCGCGCCGCGCCGACGCGGTGACCAAGGTGGTTCCGCTGAAATCACGCAGCGTGGCCTGATGCCGGACGGGAACGCGCCGCTGCGCTATCTGGCGCTGGGCGACTCCTACACCATCGGCGAAGGCGTCGCGCCGGACGAGCGCTGGCCGATGCAGCTCGCCCGCGCGCTGCGCGCGCACGGCGTGGCGATCGACCCGCCACTGATCATCGCCACGACCGGCTGGACCACCGACGAACTCGCCGCTGGCCTGGAGCGCGCCGCCCCCCGCGGCCCGTTCCAGCTGGTAACGCTGTTGATCGGCGTCAACAA
>JAATFS010000416.1 GCA_015655035.1 Lysobacterales bacterium
CCACTTCCAGTTCCCCATTGCGCACGGCTTCGGCGCAGACGGTCTCGGGCAGCATGGTGATGCCGAAGCCGTCGCGCGCCATCGATTTGAGCAGCGGGAAGTCGAAGCCGGCCAGCCGTGGCTGCAGGTCGACGCGGCGCATTTCGCCATTGGGGCCGTGCAGCTCCCAGCGCTGGTGCGCCTCGTCTTCGCTGATGCTCATGGTGGTGTGTTCGGCAAGTTCGGCCGGTTCCTTCGGGCGCCCCGCCCTATCCAGGTACTTGGGGCTGGCCACCAGCAGTTCCTGGACCTGGCCAAAGCTGCGCATCACCAGGCTGCCGTCGTCGTCCAGGCGCGAGCGCACGCGCAATGCGACGTCATAGCCTTCGTTGATCACGTCGACGCGGCGGTTGCTGATATTGAGCTGCAACCGCACTTTCGGGTACTTGCCTAGAAATTCCGGTAACAGCTTGGGCAACTGGATCTGCGCCAGCGATACCGGGACGCTGACGCGCACCAGTCCGCGCGGCTCGGCACTGAGGCGGTCGACCACCTCGCGCGCAGCCTGGGCTTCGGCCAGCATGGTCTGGGCGTGCCGATGCACGCTCATGCCGACGTCGGTGACGGCAAACCGACGTGTGGAACGCTGCAACAAGCGAACGCCGAGTTCGGTCTCCAGTTGACTGATACGGCGGCTCAAGCGCGACTTGGGGATGCCGAGCGCACGCTCGGCGGCGGCAAACCCTCCATGATCCACCACCATCGCGAAGTAATACAGATCGTTGAGATCGTGCATACCAGTTCCACCAATAGAACGATACGTGACATTTAACCACCTTTATCCCAGATCAACAACGATCTAACGTGTGTGCTGTCTTCCCCACCCCCTTATGCAAGGACATCGAATGAAACTGCTCCACATCGACTCCAGCGCCCTTGGCGACAATTCCGTCTCGCGCGAACTCACCGCCGCGATCGTGCGCCAGCAGCAGTCATTGCACCCTTCGCTTCAGGTCGAGTACCGCGACCTGGACGCCACACCGGTGGCGCACCTCACCGGGCGCTCGCTGGCCAAGGCCGATGCCGCCGAGACCGAAGACGCGGAGAAGGTGTTGCAGCAGTTCCTGGATGCCGACGTGGTGGTGATCGGCGCGCCGATGTACAACTTCTCGGTGCCGTCCACGCTGAAGGCCTGGATCGACCGCGTCGCGGTGGCCGGGCGCACCTTCCGCTATACCGAGAACGGTCCGGAAGGCCTGGCGGGCGGCAAGAAGGTGATCATCGCCAGCACGCGCGGCGGCATCCACACCAATGCGCCGACCGATTTCCAGGAACCGTTCCTGCGCCAGATATTCGCCTTCTTCGGCATCAACGAGGTTGAATTCATTCGCGCCGAAGGCATTGCCTATTCTCCGCAGCACCGTGCTGATGCGATCGCCCAGGCGTTGAAGTCGGTCGAGTCGCTTGCACAGGCTGCCTGATAGCCCGCGCAGGTTGTTCCGGCCCGCTCCTCCCCGCGGCCGGAAACACGACGGGCCCGCAGCGATGCGGGCCCGTTTCTTTTTGCTGCATTGTTTGGATTAAGGGCGAGGGCGGTGACTATTGCTGCCCTCATCCGTCCCTCGGGCACCTTCTCCGGCAGGCGGGAGAAGGAAGCGACTGTGCTGATTCAGGCGATGCGTTGCAGTCCGCCCATGTAGGGGCGCAGGACCTCGGGCACGTCGATGGAGCCGTCGGCATTCTGGTAGTTCTCCATCACCGCGATCATCGCCCGGCCTACGGCAGTACCCGAGCCGTTGAGGGTATGCAGCAATTCTGGCTTGCCGGTGGCGGGGTTGCGCCAGCGCGCACTCATGCGCCGGGCCTGGAAGTCGCCGCAATTGGAGCAGGAGGATATCTCGCGATAGGTGTCCTGCGACGGCAGCCAGACTTCGAGGTCGTAAGTCTTGGTCGCGGAAAAACCCATGTCGCCGGTGCACAGCAATACCTTGCGATACGGCAGGCCGAGCTTTTCCAGTACCACCTCGGCGCAACGGGTCATGCGCTGGTGCTCGCTGTCGCTGTCCTCGGCACGGCATATGCTGACCAGCTCGACCTTCTCGAACTGATGCTGGCGGATCATGCCACGGGTGTCGCGGCCGCTGCTGCCGGCTTCGGAGCGGAAGCACAGCGAATGCGCGGTCATGCGCAGCGGCAGCCGCTCGGCATCGACGATCTCGTCGCGCACGATGTTGGTCAACGAGATCTCCGAGGTGGAGATCAGGTAACGGCGCTGCTCGCCGAGCTGGGTGGCGAACATGTCCTCTTCGAACTTGGGCAACTGGCCGGTGCCGTATAGGCTATCGGCGTTGACGATCACCGGGACGTTGGTTTCCTGGTAGGCATGCTCGCCGGTATGCAGGTCGAGCATGAACTGCGCCAGCGCGCGGTGCAGGCGCGCCACCGGACCACGCAGCACGGTAAAGCGTGCGCCCGACAGCTTGGCGGCGGTTTCGCCATCCAGCCAGCCGTGGCGGGCGCCGAGTTCGACATGGTCCTTGACCGCGAAATCGAAGCTGCGCGGCGTTCCCCAGCGCGCTTGCTCCACGTTCTCGCTCTCGTCGCTGCCGAACGGCACGTCGGCCTGCGGCAGATTGGGTAGGCTGAGACTGATCGCCTCCAGCTCGCCGCGAATGCGATCCAGCGCCACTTCCGACGCCTTGAGCTCATCGCCGAAGCTGGCGACCTCGGCCATCAATGCGGCAACGTCCTCGCCCTTGGCCTTGGCCTGGCCGATCGCCTTGGACTTGGAATTGCGCAGGCTCTGCAGTTCCTGGGTGCGTACCTGGAGACGCTTGCGTTCACTCTCCAGCGACTCCAGCACGGCGGTATCGAGCGCGTATCCACGCGTGCTGCGCAGGCGTTCGGCAAGTTCGGCGGGCTGTTGGCGGAGCAGGACCGGATCTAGCATGGAAGCAGGGTCTGAATGGGACGGAACGCAATTATCGCTTGTTGCGCGCGGTTCTGCCGCTCGATTCATCGGCGTTATGCCAAAATCGGCTCGATTCGTCAGGTGAGCCCCATGTCCGCGCCCCGCTCCGGTTCCGATCGCCACATCGTCCTGCGCCTGCCACGTCACACGCTGAAAGTGGCTGTTATCGCTTTCGGCGTCGGGGTATTGCTGTTCGTCTTGATCTGGGCGACCGGGCGCAAGAACGACTTCTACAAGGCCAGCCCCATCCAAAGTGCGGCTCAACCGTCTGGCGAGATCGACGCGCTGCCCGCGCCGCTGGCCGCTGGCGACGGTGCCAGCGACATGCCCGATACCAAGCCGGATGCCCCGGTGGAAGACGTCCCGCAATCGACGGAAACCGCTCCGCTTGCGCCGTCTTCGCCGGCCCCGGCCACCGAGACCGCCACCGCGGAAACGGCGGCACCTGCGCCAGCCTCCAGCAACTTGGCGCCGGGCAATCGTCCGCTGCCGATATCAGGCCAGATGCCGCCGCCGCGTTATCCGCCAGCGGCATTGCGACGTGGCGATCGCGGAACCGTGGTGGTGCGTGTCGAAGTCGATGCCAACGGCGCGCCAAACGGCGTGGCCCTGGTCAGGCGCAGCGGGTCGCGCGACCTGGATCGGGCCGCGATGGAAGCAGTGCGCCGCTGGCGCTTCAAGCCGGCGCAGAACAACGGCCAGGCGGTGCCCGCAAGCATCGAGATTCCCTTCGACTTCAAGCCCGGCTAATCGACTGGAGATCGCTGCGCGCTGCGCCGCAGCGCCAGTCCCTGGAACGACATGGCCGCGCGTCTCCATCAAGATACGCACGGTGCATCGGCCAACTCAAGATTGGGCGATAAGGCCGAAGCCTGCGCCACGCGCCAGCGAGTCGAAGCCCGGGAACGAGGTTGCCACGTTGGCGATGTCGTTGACTCGCACCTCGCCGCTGGAAAGCTGCCCGGCAATCGAGAACGCCATGGCGATGCGGTGATCGCCGTGGCTTTCGATCACGCCAGCGCCGATCGGGCCACCGTGGATGGTGGCGCCATCCGGAGTTTCGTCGACCTGCACGCCAAGGCTGCGCAGACCGGTTGCCATGGCCCCCAGCCGGTCGGACTCCTTGACCCGCAACTCGGCCGCACCACTGACGATGGTCTGCCATTCGGCCGCTGCGGCGGCGACGAACAGCGCCGGGAATTCATCGATCATGTCCGGCACCAGGTCTTCCGGGATCCGCGCTCCACGCAGGCGTGCGTAGCGCACATGCAGGTCCGCGACCGGCTCGCCACCGTGCTCGCGCCG
>JAATFS010000172.1 GCA_015655035.1 Lysobacterales bacterium
GCCGATAGTCCGAGCTTCGATCTGTACGGCGAGACCATCACCGAAGTCGATGGCGTCGTCCGCAACGCGGCCGGCGCGCTTGCCGGCTCTGCGCTGGACATGGCCACCGCCGTGCGCAACAGCGTGGGCTTGCTGGGCGTGGAACTGGAAGAGGCCGCGCGCATGGCATCGTTGTATCCGGCGCAATGCCTGGGCCTGGACGACCGCCTGGGCCGGATCGCGCCGGGCTACCAGGCAGACCTGGTGTTGCTGGACGCGGAACTGAAGGTACGCGCGACCTGGATCGGCGGGCAGGGCGAATAGCCTTCGCGCCGCTGGGGCGGCGCCATCCGGCAGCGGCCGGCAAGCCCCGTGGGGACGGCGGTGGCGTCGTGTCCCGCGTCGCCGCGTTCTACACCATGGCGTTGCTATCGGCGGTGCCGGCGCGCCATGGTGATTCGCCCGCAGCAACACTGCAGAGATGCTGATGGTGGAGATCCGAAGACTTCGCGGCGGTGTGCATGCCCGCCAGGAACGGAAAATGATCACGTTGTCAACGGATTTATGACACGCGTTTTAACGTGTCATTACGCTAGCGTGCGGCGAAATGTAAGCGGACCGTTCATCCGGTCGTGTCGAGTAGATAACGTTATCAGAGGAACAGCGCCACCCAACGACGCGTGCGTTGCGGCTTGCATGCCGCCAGCCTCGCGTTCGCCGGCCACTGCCGCCGCCGTCCGGATAGGGGGAAGGGCGGGTAGGCGTGCAGGTCGAGCGATTCACCCATCGCCCAGCCATACAAGGTCATTCCATGGTTTCCAGATCCGTTCCATCGCCATCTTCGTGTCATCCCTCGTCCTGCTCGGGCCGGCGCTTGCGTCGCCCGGGCATGGCGCCCCTGGCCGCCGGTATCCGCGTGCTGCTGTTCGGTGGCGTGGTCTACGCCGGCGTCTGCGGCACGGCCGCCGCGCAGCAGGCCAGCACTGAGCCCAGCGCCACGCCTGCCGCGCCGGCACACGCAGCCTCCGGCGACGCCACCACGCTGGATGCGGTCAAGGTCGTCGGCTACCAGGCCAGCCTGGGCAAGGCGCTGAACGTCAAGCGCAATGCCGATGCCATCGTCGATGCGATCAGCGCCGAGGATATCGGCAAGTTCCCCGACACCAACGTCGCCGAGTCGCTGTCGCACCTGTCCGGCATCACCGTCGATCGCCAGTTCGGCGAAGGCGAGAAGGTCAGCATCCTCGGCACCGACCCGGCCTTGAACCGGGTGTTGCTGAACGGGCAGAGCATCGCCTCGACCAGTTGGGGCGGCGATCCCAACGACCCGGACAGCCGTTCGTTCAACTACAGCATCCTGGCACCGGAAGTGGTCGGGCTGATGGAAGTGTACAAATCCCCGGAAGCGCGCATCGACGAGGGCTCGATCGGCGGTACCGTGATCGTGCACACGCGCAAGCCGCTGGACCTGGAGCCAAATACGCTCACCGGTACGCTCAGCTACGGCTACAACGACCGTTCCGACAAGGGCAAGCCGAACGGCTCGGTGCTGTACAGCTGGAAGAACCAGGACGAGACGCTGGGCGTGCTGGCCTCGGTGATGCATTCGGAAAAGGTGCTGCGCCGCGATGGCGTGGAGATCTTCGGCTACGACGACGTGGCCGGCGCGAATTTCCCCGCCGACGTGGTGGCCGGCAATAGCGGACAGTTCCCGACCTCGCTCAACACCGCGCTGTTCCAGCAGACGCGCAAGCGCGATGGCATCACCGCCGCGCTGCAATGGAAGCCTGACAGCGACTTCGAGCTCAACCTGACCGGGTTGTACGTCAAGGAGTCCTTCGACAACTACAACCAGAGCCGCTACGCCTACTGGGGCTCCAATACCGCCGATGCGACCGCGCTCGGGTTCCAGAACGGGGTGGCCACTTCCGGCAGCTTCGGCGACCAGTCGGCCACCTATCTGGATGGCTACCTGCGCCGCAGCGAGGTCAAGACCGGCAGCATCAACCTGCGCGCCGACTGGCACGGCGATGGCTGGAATGCATCCAGCCAGGTCGGCTACACCAGTTCGACCGGTGGTGCCGATCGCATCTATGGCGCCCAGTTCGCCTCCTATGGCGGCTACGACTATGCGATCGACCAGCAGAACACGTCGATCGACTACGCGCTCGATCCGACCGATCCTTCGCATATGCAGCTGCACACGACCTCGGCCAGCCATAGTCCGCAGTACGACAAGGAGCGCTACCTGCAGTTGGACTTCGATCGCAGCGTCGAGTGGGGGCCGTTCACCCAGATCCTGACCGGCATCAAGCTGACCAATCACTCCACCGGGCAATCGGCCTATAGCAGCACCTGGACCATCGACGATGGCACCAGCCTGTCGCAGTTCTACGGCGGCGGCACGCCCTCCGGCTACCTGAGCGGGATCGCGGGCAGCGACGACATGAGCCACTGGGCGACCCTGGACAAGGGCGCGATCAGCCAATACATCGACGCGATTCCCGATTCGCAGCAATTGCCGATCAGCTATGCCGGCAACTACAGCATCGACGAGCAGAACCGCGCCTGGTACCTGCAGGGCAACTTCTCCGGTGAGCGCTATCGCGGCAACGTGGGCGTGCGCTATGTGCACTCGCGCGATTCCACCGATGGCTACAGCTACCAGGCGGCCAGTAACGGCTATGTCCCGGTGAACAACCTGAGCAGCTACGGCAAATGGCTGCCCTCGTTCAACTTCGCCTACGACCTGCGCGACGACCTGATCCTGCGTGTGGCCGCTTCCAAGGTGATCGCACGGCCGCGCTACACCAACATGACCCCGTACGTCGCCACCGACGACACCACCTTGACCGCATCCAGCGGCAATCCGGGGCTCAAGCCGTACGAGTCCAACAACTATGGTGCATCGCTGGAATGGTATTTCGCGCCGTCGAGCGTGCTGAGCGCCGAATACTTCCATCGCGACATTTCCAATTACGTGCTCACCACGGTGGAAGAACGCGCCTACTACAACAACACCACCGGTGCTTCCAGCACCTACCTCACCTCGATCCCGACCAACGCCGGCAACGCCAAGGTGCAGGGCATCGCGGTGAACCTGCAACACAACTTCGGCAATGGCTTCGGCGTGGTGGCCAATTACACCTATTCCGATGCCAGCACCGATGGCGATTACAGCCTGCCGTACAACTCGCGCAATGCCTACAACTTCAGCCCTTACTACGAGAAGGGCAAGTGGAGCGCACGCGTGAACCTGGGCTGGCGTTCGGAGTACTTCACCCAGATCGGACGCCTCAATGGCCAGCAGATGACCGACGAGTTCACCCAGCTCGATGCCTCGATCGGCTACCAGGCCACCGACCGCCTGCGCATCTCGCTCGACGCCACCAACCTGCTTGACGAAACCTACTACAGCTACATCGGCAGCAAGGACCACCCGTACTACCTGTACGACAACGGGCGCTCCTACATGCTGAGCTTCAATTTCAAGCTGTAATTCCGCTGTGATCTGTGGCGTACGCCCGGTGCCTCGGCACCGGGCTTTTTTTGTTTCACGATGACTCCAGTACCGCAATTCGCTGGACTATGCCAAGGCCCGATACAGCAGGTTTATCAATCACTTAGGCGAGTCGAACATATGCCGGTGCTTTCCGAAACTTGACCCGGCTTCCCCTCGCGTGGCTCCCATGCGGCTCTTGGAAACCGGGCTTTCCGAGGAGTCATCATGGCGAAGATCAAGCTCACCAAGTCCGCAGTCGATGCGGCGCAACCTCAAGACAAGGCCATCGAACTGCGGGATACCGTGCCCGGCTTCCTGTGCAAGATCATCCCGGCGGGCCGCAAGGTGTTCATGCTCCAGTACCGCATGAACGCCGGCGAGCGCCGCAAGCCCGCCCTGGGCCAATACGGCGAACTGACCGTCGATCAGGCACGCACGATGGCGCAGGAGTGGTTGGCCGAGGTACGCAA
>JAATFS010000345.1 GCA_015655035.1 Lysobacterales bacterium
AGGCACCTGCGGCGGTCATAGCCGCCACACGTTTCAGAAAGTCCCGACGGGACTGGGTATTCATGTCTTGCATCTTCCTTCCAGTGCCACTTTGACCTCGACCGCCCGGTTACAGAGCAGGCCAGCAAGCCGCCATGTATAGCCACGGCACAAGACATTTTCACGACAACGCCGCCGCACCGTCATCAATGTTTCATGCGTTGTTGACACTCTTCGCAGCGATCGCCGTCCCTGCCATTGCGTTCGGCTCCCTACTCCACTGTCGTGCCCGCACAGGATTTCACCATGCCGTCTTCCGTTGTTCGCCCTCGTCGCGCCGCACTCGTGCTCGCGCTGTACGCAGCGCTACCCGCAATCGCCTGCGCCGCCATCGCTGACGACGACGAGGCGTCCGCCGCCGACGTCCAGGCCACGCAGCTGGATGCCGTCTCGGTAGTCGCGCAGGGAACCACTCGCCAGATCCAGCGCGTCACCCGCCAGGACATCGAACAGTTGCCACCAGGCAGCAGCGCGATGAAGGCGATCGAGAAACTGCCCGGCGTGCAGTTCCAGGCCGCCGATCCCTGGGGCGCCTATGAATGGTCCACCCAGCTCACCCTGCATGGCTTCGACCAGAGCCGGATCGGCTACACGCTCGACGGCATCCCGCTCGGCAACATGAGCTACGGCGTCACCAACGGCCTGCAGGTCACGCGTGCGATCACCTCCGAAAACATCGGCTCGGTGGAATTGGCGCAAGGCGCCGGCTCGCTGGGCACCGCGTCCAATACCAACCTGGGTGGCACCTTGCAGTTCTACTCCGCCGATCCGGATGCCGACGCCGGAATACGGCTGTCGCAAACCTTTGGCAGCGATGCCACCCGGCGTACCTTCGTGCGCGCGGACAGCGGCGATCGCGACGGCCTTTCGGCCTACCTGTCCTACGCCAACGCCAGTACGGATAAATGGAAAGGCTATGGCGACCAGCGCTCCGAACAAGCCAATCTGAAGACCTTGTACCAATGGGGCGAAGGCAACCGGATCAGCCTGTTCCTGGATAGCTCGCGGCGCAAGGAGTACGACTACATGGACCTGTCGCTGACCAGCCAGAAGGCGCTGGGCTGGGATTGGGACTATCTGCAGCCCGACTGGGCCAGCGCCACCCAGATGGCGCGCGCGTACCAGTCCAGCGGCCAGTTCTCCGGCGTGGAAAATGGCTATCCCGAGGCGCTGGCCGCACTGCCGGCCGACTACGGCTGGCTCGATTCGAGCTATTACGCCGGCGGCGGCATCCGTCGCGACAACCTGGCCGGACTCAGCGGCAGCTTCAACCTCGGCGTGGCCACGCTCGATGCCACCGGCTACTACCATGGCGCACGCGGCGAAGGGCAATGGGCCACGCCCTATCTGGCTTCGTCGGCGGACGTACCGCTGTCGATGCGTACCACCGACTATTCACTGGATCGCTACGGCGCGACCACTGCGCTGAAATGGTCCTGGGCCAACCACGACCTGGAACTGGGACTGTGGGCCGAGAACGCTCGCACCAGCCAGGGGCGCAACTACTTCGCGCTGGGCCGCGAGGGCTACACCTCGCTGTACAACGTCTACGAGGCACAGACGCCATTCCGGCGCGACTTCCTGCAGCGCTATACCACCCAGACGCGCATGCTGTATCTACAGGACAGCGTGCACCTGCTGGACGACCGCCTGACCGTGAACTATGGCGCCAAGGCATTGGACACCACCGCGCGCGCGCAGTCGCTGGTGCCCACCCGCTCGTTCGCACAAGGGCGCATCCAGGCCAAGGACAATTTCCTGCCGCAGCTCGGCATCAACTACCGGCTGGACCACCGCCAGGATATCTACGCGTCCTACAGCAAGAACATCGCCGCTTACGGGTTCACGCCGTTCGCCACCTCGCAGGCCGCTTTCGACAGCAGCCGCGCGACGCTGCAACCGGAAGAATCGCAGACATTGCAGTTGGGCTATCGCATACAGGACACGACCTTCCAGCTCTCTGCCGATGTCTACCACACCCGCTTCTCCAACCGCCTGCTGACCACCTCGCCCTGCAGTGCGATCCAGACCTGCGCCTCGATCCTGAGCAACGTCGGCTCGGTACGCAGCACCGGCGCCGATCTGGCACTGGTATGGAAGCCCATCGAAGGCTTGAGCTGGCTCAATTCGCTGTCGTGGAATCGCTCCACCTACCAGGACGACTACCTCAACAACGGCGTGGTGGCCACCGCCGGCAAAGACGTGGTGGGAATCCCCGCGTGGATGTTTTCCTCCAGCGCCAGTTACCAGTTCGGCAAGTTGCGCGTGGACCTGGACGGCAAGTACCTCGGCAAACGCTACATCACCTATCTCAACGATTCACAGGTACCGTCGTACTGGCTGTTCAACGCAGGCGCGCGCTATGACTTCGGCCGTATAGGCGGGCTGGCCGAGGTCGCGTTGGCGCTGAACATCAGCAACCTTACCGACAAGCGCTACTTCGCCAGCACCGGCACCAACGGCTACGTCGTCTCCGATCCGCAAGGCTACAACCAGACCCTGATGGCCGGCTCGCCACGGCAGTACTTCCTGAGTCTGGATGTACGCTTCTGACACGTCCGCCGGGCGTAGTGGCCAAACAGCGGACACACCCGTGACTGTCGCGGCAGCGGCTACCCGATGTCGGGTCGTCGCTGCCGCATGAGCCGCGCCGCTCGATGCATGCGCAAAGGACAAGGGCGCGCGCCTGCTGCAGTGCGGTATCGCCAGTTACACAAGCAACTATAATCATCACCCTTTTCCTTACCGCCGGCAGGCGATCAATGGCTGAGATGATGAAAGCGCTGGTCAAGCGCGAGGCTGGCAAGGGCATATGGCTGGAGCACGTCGCCAAGCCCGCGCCCGGCCCCAACGAGGTATTGATCAAACTGGAAAAAACCGCGATCTGCGGCACCGACCTGCACATTTACCTGTGGGATGAATGGAGCCAGCGCACGATCAAGCCGGGCCTGACCATCGGCCATGAATTCGTCGGGCGCATCGCCGCGCTGGGCTCGGCGGTCACCGGCTACCAGGTGGGCCAGCGTGTCTCGGCCGAGGGCCATATCGTCTGCGGGCATTGCCGCAACTGTCGTGGCGGCCGTCCGCATCTGTGCCCGAACACCGTCGGCATCGGCGTCAACGTCAATGGCGCGTTCGCCGAGTACATGGTGATGCCGGCCAGCAATCTCTGGCCGATTCCCGACCAGATCCCGTCCGAGCTGGCCGCGTTCTTCGATCCCTATGGCAACGCCGCGCATTGTGCACTGGAATTCGACGTGATCGGCGAGGACGTGCTGATCACCGGCGCCGGCCCTATCGGCATCATCGCCGCCGGCATCTGCAAGCACATCGGCGCACGCAACGTCGTGGTCACCGACGTCAACGATTTCCGCCTCAAGCTGGCCGCCGACATGGGCGCCACGCGCGTGGTCAACGTCGCCAACACCACGCTCAAGCAGGTGATGACCGACCTGCATATGGAAGGCTTCGACGTGGGCCTGGAGATGAGCGGCAACCCACGCGCATTCAACGACATGCTCGATTGCATGTATCACGGCGGCAAGATCGCCATGCTCGGGATCATGCCGCGTGGCGCCGGCGCCGATTGGGACAAGCTGATCTTCAAGGGTCTCACCGTGCAAGGCATCTACGGCCGCAAGATGTACGAGACCTGGTACAAGATGACCCAACTGGTGCTGTCCGGCTTCCCGCTCGGCAAGGTCCTGACCCACCAGTTGCCGATCAACGATTTCCAGAAGGGCTTCGACCTGATGGAAGAAGGCAAGGCCGGCAAGGTGGTGCTGAGCTGGAACTGACGGCATCCGCCTCCCCATCAAGCATAAAGGCGCCAATCGGCGCCTTTATGCTTGATGGGCCTGAGAGCGCTTACGGCCAGCTGACGGTCGCGGTCGCAGCCACGCGGCTGTCCGAATTCTGCTTGCCAAAACCGTATTCGGCGCTGCTGCTGGTGTCGTAGTAGCCCACCGTCAGGCCAAGCGGGCCAAACGTCTTGCCCACCGTCACTCCATAGTCGTTGTAGTCCTCGTACGACGCGGCAAGCGACGAGGCGAAGGTGGTGCGGCCAGCGTGCAACCCAAAGCTGAAATCCTTCGGCAACGACCAGTTCGCGTCGAACGCGTAATAGAAGCTGTCCTCATCCATACCGTAGATGTCGTTGGTATAGGCCAGGGTCAAGGTATAGGTGTCCAGCAGCGTGGTCTTGGTGATCAGCTCGTTGTAGTTCGAGCTGCCGGCGCCAGGATAGTTGTAGCGGTTGACCGCAATGTCGAAATTCAATTTTTCGTTGAAATCGACGTTGTAGCCGATGAAACCGTCCACTTCCCAGTCCGGGTCGCCCGTGCCGAAATCAACGTTGGAAGCCCAGGTACCCACGTACAGGCCAATCGGCGAGGTATAGGTAAGCCCGGCCTGGAACGCCACACCCTCGTTCGTCTGCGAGATTCCGCGGAACACGTAGTCATTGGTCACCGCAAAAGTACCGCTGAGCGGGAAGGTCGATTCCTCTTCCTGGGCGAGCGCGGCCGAGGACAGTGAACACAACACAAGCAACAGCGAGCTTCCTAACATAGACGGCTTCATGGCACTTCTCCTGGGGGGGCGGGTGGAACTGGATGGCTCAGCGGTCGTTGCGCTTCACAGATATTTAACCGAGCTTCTGTCCCGGTGCAACTGCGTTGTCATGTGCAACCAATCGCTGAGCCATCCGTTGACCCGGATAACCCCCACCGCGTCACGCCAATGACCCGCTCAATCCCTCGCCTGTCCAGAAAACACCCCATACCGCCGCGGCGCGAGCGTCAATTGCTGGCCCGTGGCGTACGTCTCGGTCGCGGATGGCAGCTCCACCTCCACCTCGTCGCCGACGCCCTCCAGTCGAGCACGCATCCGCACTCTGGCGCCACTGCGCTGGGTTGATACCACGGTCGCGCTCCAGCCACCGGCCTGATCCGGAATCAGGTCTTCAGGACGAACATACAGGTCGATCTCGTCGCTGGCCGGAAGCGCCCCGGTCAGCGGCAACGACAGCCCTGCAACCTGTACCGCGCCCTGCTGCACACGCCCGGGAATACGGTTGACCTCGCCGACGAACGAGTACACGAAAGGCGACGCAGGACGGTCGTACACCGCCGCTGGACTGCCTAGCTGTTCGATCCGGCCCTGGTTGAGAATCGCCACCCGATCGGCCAGCTCCAGCGCCTCTTCCTGATCATGGGTCACGAACACCGTGGTCAGGCCAGTACGCTCATGCAGTTCGCGCAGCCAGCGTCGCAGATCGCGGCGTACCTGCGCATCCAGTGCACCGAACGGCTCGTCCAGCAACAGCACGCGCGGCTCGATCGCCAGCGCGCGCGCCAATGCCACGCGCTGGCGCTGGCCACCGGACAATTGCGTCGGATAGCGCCGCTCCAGTCCCTGCAACTGCACCAGCGCCAGCAGCTCGTGCACACGGTCGCGGATACGCGCTTCCGGCCAGCGCGCCTGGCCACGGCGAACACGCAGACCAAAGGCGATGTTGTCGTAGACGTCCATGTGCTTGAACAGCGCGTAGTGCTGGAACACGAAGCCGACCCGTCGCGATTGCACGCTCATCCGGGTCGCGTCCTCGTTGCCGAACAGGACCTGTCCGGCGTCGGCATGCTCCAACCCGGCGATGATGCGCAGCAAGGTAGTCTTGCCGGAACCGGACGGCCCCAGCAGGGCCAGCAATTCGCCCTGATGGATGTCCAGGTCGATCCCGGCCAGCGCGGTGAAGTCATCGAACTGCTTGCGCAGCTGTTGGATACGGATGCCCATGCTTACCTCAGTGGCGGTGGTTGGCGGCCAGCGATTCGCCGTGGCGCCATTCCAGATAGGTCTTGAACGCCAGCGTCAGCAACGCGCTCAATGCCAGCAGCGACGCGCATGCGAATGCGGCGCTGTAGGCGTATTCGTTGTAGAGGATCTCCACGTGCAGCGGCAGCGTATTGGTACGGCCACGGATATGCCCGGACACCACCGACACCGCACCGAACTCGCCCATCGCACGCGCACCGCACAGCAGCACCCCATACAACAGACCCCAGCGGATATTGGGCAGCGTCACCCGGCAGAACATCTGCCAGCCAGTGGCCCCCAGGCTGAGCGCGGCCAGTTCCTCGTCGCTGCCCTGCTGCTCCATCAACGGCATCAGCTCGCGTGCGATGAACGGAAAGGTCACGAACGTGGTCGCCAGCACGATGCCCGGCAACGCGAACACGATAGGCGGCAGCTGGATCAGGGTCTGGCCAAGCACCGGCAGGGTCGCCTGCCAACCTTCGTCGATCAATGGCCAGACCCAGCCCCCGCGCCCAAAGATCAGCACGAAGATCAGGCCCGCCACCACGGGCGACACCGCGAATGGCAGGTCGATCAGACTCACCAGCAGGCGCTTGCCGCGAAACTGGTGCTTGCTCACGGCCCAGGCGGCGGCCACGCCGAACACCAGGTTCAACGGCAGCACGATCGCGGTCACGTACAGCGTCAGCCGAATCGCCGCCAACGCATCAGGATCGGAGATCGCCTTCACCAGGCTATGCCAGCCACCGCGCAACGCCTCGGTGAACACCAGCAACAGTGGCAACAGCACGAACGACAGCACGAACGCCAACGCTCCCAGAATCAATAGCCACTGCACCCAGCGCGGCTCGGTCGTCGCGGAAGCACTCAAGGATCGCGCGCGGTGTCTCGACATCGCCTGCTCCTGAAGCGTGGAAGATAACGGAGTGACAGCCTGACTCATCCCGCTCTCCGCTGCTTGCCCTTCAGCAATCGCGCCTGCAACGTATTGACCAGCAACAACACCACGAACGACAGCAGCAGCATCGCCACCGCGATCGCGGTGGCGCCGGCATAGTCGAACTCTTCCAGCCGGATGGTGATCAGCAACGGGGCGATCTCGGTGGCATTGGGCATGTTGCCGGCGATGAAGATCACCGAACCGTACTCACCCACGCCGCGCGCGAACGCCAGCGCGAATCCGGTCAGCACCGCCGGCCACAGGCTCGGCAGCACTACGCGGGCGACGGTTTGCCAACGGCTCGCGCCCAGGGTGGCGGCCGCCTCCTCCAACCCGCTCTCGCTCTCGGCCAGCACCGGCTGCACCACCCGCACCACGAATGGCAGGCCGACGAACACCAAGGCCACCACGATGCCCAACTGGGTATAGGCCACCTTGATGCCCAGCGGCTCCAGCCATTGCCCGATCCAGCCGTTGCCGCCATACAACGCGGTCAGCGCGATGCCGGCAACCGCCGTGGGCAACGCGAACGGCAGGTCGATCACCGCATCGAACAGGCGCTTGCCGGGAAACGAATAACGCACCAGCACCCAGGCCATCCAGGTTCCCATCAGCGCATTGAACGCGGCGGCGGCGAACGCCGCACCGAAACTCACTTTAAGCGCCGACAACACTCGCGGTTCCGACCAGACCTGCCAGACCCCCGACCAGCCCAGACCGCTGGTCTTGATGAACACGCCAAGCAACGGAATCAGCACGATCAAGCCTAGCCATGCGAGGGTGATTCCCAGACTGAGTCCGAACCCGGGGATCACCCTGCGACGCGACGCTGGCCGCGTGGAGATCACTGCACCTGCAACCATCGCTTACTTGCTCGCCTGTATCTGGTCGAACAAGCCTCCGTCGGCGAAGTGCTCGGACTGGGCCTTCGCCCATGAGCCGAAGACCTGCTGGATCGTCACCAGCTCGACCTTGGGGAAACGTGCGACATCGGCAGGATCGGCGAATTCCGGCTTGCGCGGGCGATAGAAATTCTTGGCCGCAATCTTCTGCCCTTCTGGCGAATACAGATACTTCAGGTACGCCTCGGCGACCTCGCGGGTGCCGTGCTTGTCGACGTTCTTGTCCACCAGCGCCACCGATGGCTCGGCCAGGATCGACAACTTCGGCACCACGATCTCGAACTTGTCCGGACCCAGCTCTTCCTGCGCCAGGAAAGCCTCGTTCTCCCACGCCAGCAACACATCGCCGATGCCGCGCTGGACGAAGGTCGTGGTGGCGCCACGCGCACCGGTGTCCAGCACCGGCACGTTGCGGAACAGCGCGCGCATGTAGCGCAAGGTACGCTCGCGGTCGCCCTTGAAGATCCGATCGGCATAGGCCCACGCGGCCAGGTAGTTCCAGCGCGCGCCCCCCGAGGTCTTGGGATTGGGCGTCACCACCGAGATGCCCGAGCGCAGCAGATCCGGCCAATCCTTGATGTTCTTCGGATTGCCCTTGCGCACCAGGAACACGATGGTCGAGGTATAGGGCGCGCTGTTGTCGGGCAAGCGCTTTTCCCAGTCGGTCGGGATCAGCTTGGCCTTTTCGGCGATCGCATCCACGTCGTAAGCCAGCGCCAACGTCACGACGTCGGCCTGGATGCCGTCGATCACCGCACGCGCCTGCTTGCCGGAGCCGCCATGCGAGGTCTCGATCGTGACGGTATCGCCCTTGGTCTGCTGCCAGTGCTTGGCGAACGCGGCGTTGTACTCGCGGTAAAGCTCGCGGGTGGGGTCGTACGAGACGTTGAGCAGTTGCACATCGCGCGCCATCGCGCCGCCGACGGCCAAAGTCGCCAGGCAGGCGCCCAGCCACAGGCTTGTGCTACGGGAGGTCAGCCATTTCATCATCGGTTCTCCACAATCATCAGGACCTGCCAACGCCTGCCGACCAGGCCGGGCATTGGTCATCGAATATCAACACAGAGACGGGTGACGAGAGGGTGGTTCTGTCCGGACATCGTCGCCCGGATGCGAAGGACAACGGTCTCGGCACCGACGACGACGACAGCATGCGCCGCATCGTCGATCTGCACTACACCATACCGTTCTGCCCACTCCCATGCACCCCGGGGCTCCCCATTGGCTCCCGCACCGCGCGCAGTGTCGGCGCGGCTACCGGCACCGGTCCTACCAGGCCACAGGCAATCGCCATCCTGTCCGCGGAAGCAGACCTGGGACGTCGAATGCGCTCGTAAACCTGCCTGGACACGTGAACTCCTCAATCGGTGATCGGATGAACCCGCGTCCAACCAGAGGCGGAATGCTGCAATCGCCTATCGGACAAGAGAAATGACGAAAACGCTGGCACTTATGCCTATTGCGAATGAACAAGCGCTATCGGGCCGAAACGGTAAAATCTGAAATCTTCCAGCGCCTCGACCCGCCATGACCGACACCGCCGCTTCGCTGACCGCCCATTACACCGCCGAGCTGGAATCGATCCAGGCCCAGGGCCTGTTGAAGTCCGAGCGCATCATCACCAGCCCGCAGTCGGCGGAGATCACCTTGGCCGATGGCCGCAAGGTACTGAACTTCTGCGCCAACAACTACCTGGGGCTGGCCGATCATCCCGACATCATCCAGGTGGCCAAGGACGCACTGGACACCCATGGCTTCGGCATGGCCTCGGTGCGCTTCATCTGCGGCACTCAGGACCTGCACAAGCAGCTGGAACAGACCATTGCCGGCTTCTTCGGCACCGAGGACAGCATCCTCTACGCCGCCTGCTTCGATGCCAACGGCGGCTTGTTCGAGCCGTTGCTCGGCGAAAACGACGCCATCATTTCCGACGCGCTCAACCACGCCTCGATCATCGACGGCGTGCGCCTGTGCAAGGCCAAACGCTTCCGCTACGCCAACTGCGACATGGCCGACCTGGAAGCGCAGTTGCAGGCAGCCGACGCGGCCGGGTGCAAGACCAAGCTGATCACCAGCGACGGCGTGTTCTCGATGGATGGCTTCATCGCTCCGCTGGACCAGATCACCGCGCTGGCGACGAAATACAACGCCCTGGTCCATATCGACGAATGCCATGCGACCGGCTTCCTGGGCGCTACCGGCCGTGGCTCGGCCGAGTTCAAGGGCGTACTGGACAGGATCGACATCTTCACCGGCACCCTGGGCAAGGCCATGGGCGGAGCGCTCGGCGGCTTCACCGCCGCCAGGCACGAGGTGATCGAGCTGTTGCGCCAGCGCTCACGCCCCTATCTCTTCTCCAACTCACTGCCGCCTCATGTGGTCGCCGCCGGGATCAAAGCATTCGAAATGCTCGAGTCGGCCGGGGAGCTGCGCCAACGCCTGGCCGAGAACACCGCCCACTTCCGCCAGCAGATGACGACGCTGGGCTTCGACCTGAAACCAGGGGAGCATCCGATCAGCCCGGTGATGCTGTACGACGCGCCGCTGGCGCAGAAATTCGCCGAGCGGCTGCTGGAGGAAGGCATCTACGTGATCGGCTTTTTCTTCCCGGTCGTACCGAAGGGCCAGGCGCGCATCCGTATCCAGATCAGCGCAGCGCACACCCGCGAACAACTGGATCGCGCAATCGCTGCGTTCGCCAAGATCGGCCGCGAGTTGGGTGTGATCGCCAACTGAGCGGGCGCGCGAGGGCGCGCCAGCGGGCGTCGGTCAGTTGCCGTGAACGGCGTTCGCGGGCATTGCCTCCGGCGCCAGCGCCCTGACCTCCTCGGCGCTCAGGTGACGCCAGGCCCGCTTCTCCAGCGACTCCGTCGCCAGCGTTCCGATCGCCACCCGCACCAGCCGCAACACGCCGATATCCAACCCGGCCAACAACCGCCGGATCTGCCGGTTGCGGCCTTCGTCGAGCACGATCTCCAACCATGCGTTGCGGGTGCCTGTGCGCAGCAGCAACGCCGACTTCGCACGCAACCAATCCTCGCCGTCCCGCACTCCGGCCTGAAGCGCCTGCAATTGTTGCGGCGACGGCAGGCAATCCACCTGCACGTGGTAAGTCTTGTCCGGGCCGCGCTCGGGATCGGTGATCGCCGCAGCCCATTGCGGGTCGTTGCTGAACAGCAAAAGACCTTCGCTGGCCTTGTCCAGGCGCCCTACCGGCGCCAGCCAGGGCAGGCCGGCGCCGTCGAAACATCGATAGACAGTGTCGCGGCCACGCTCATCCTGCGCGGTCGTGACCAGGCCACGCGGCTTGTTGAGCATGAGGTAGATACGTTGCCGATCAGCCAAGGGCTGACCGTCGAGGGTGATGCGCTGACGGTCCCCTTGGATCGGGAATTCGGGATCGCGCACGATCCGGCCATCGACCCCGACCCGGCCTTCGACGATCCAGCGTGCCGCCTCGCTGCGCGAACAAACGCCCGCCTTGGAGAGCACACGCGCCAGACCGTGGCGCGGCGTCGCACCGGCGCCAGCGGGAGCGCCGGACTTACGTGGCCGGACCGATGCCGACGGATTCCGCCGGTTCATCCTGCCCGACCTATCGGATTACTTGACTTCGACAGGCACTGCAGGCGCTGCCGCCGCAGTGGCCGGAATCGGGCGAGCCTTTACCACGCGCACGCCACGCGCCTTCATCCACGAGTCGAACTCCTCGGCCGTCATGCGCTTACCACCCTGGCTCATGTCGAAGCGCCAAGGCGAATTGTCGAACGCGGTCTGGGGCTTGTAGGCGGCGGGATCGCTGGCATCGACAGCGCCACCGGCCGGCATCACCTTGGCCAGATCCTGACAGCCCTCCACACGCAGACGCAGCAATACTCGATCGACCGACTGCTCACTGCTGAACGCTTGCGCCAGAACGCCACTGGGCGCACCAAGCTGGACGCTACGCACATAGAACTCGGCGGCAGCCGGGGCAACCACGGTTGCCGGCAACGGCAGCGGCTGGGCCATGCCACCACCTGCGCAATTGGGCGCGGCATAGGCCACGGGCATCAGGGCGAGACACAGCAATCCGGTTGCAATGCGCAGCATCGGGAAATCTTCCATTGAAGGGCAACGCGGCGAGTTTAGGCACGCATTGCCCGGCTTTCAACAGATTTCATGCAAAACTTTCGATGAATACGGCAAATACCTGTATTCAAAGGAAAAATAGATATTAGACGTACAGGAATGTGCACAAAAACAAAGCCCGGCACTAGGCCGGGCTTTGTTTGAATCACTGCAAGTCCAATTAGTTCTGGACGTTCAGCTCGGTACGACGGTTCTTCGCACGGCCTTCCGGATTGTCCGAACCATCCGTGTTGGTGTTCGGAGCAATCGGACGGCTCTCGCCGTAGCCGATCGGGCCGACCAGACGCGAAGCGTCCACACCATTGCTGGTCAGGTACTCGTACACGGTCTTGGCGCGACGCTCCGACAGCTTCTGGTTGTAGGCATCGGTGCCCTTCGAGTCGGTGTGACCAGCGACTTCGACGCGCAGATCCGGGTAACGCTTCAGGATCTCGGTGGCCTCGCTCAGGATCGAAACCGCATCCGGACGCAGGGTCGACTTGTCGTAGTCAAAGTTCACGCCCTTCAGGTCGATCGACACCGGCACCGGGCAACCGTCCGGACCAATGGTCTGGCCAGGCTGCGAATCCGGGCACTTGTCGTCGCAGTTGTTGACGCCGTCACCGTCGTCATCCAGGTCTGCGCAGCTCGGAGCAACCGGGGCCGGAGCCGCAGCCGCAACCGGAGCAGGTCCCAGCGGGATCACGACACCGACCGAAGCCAGCACGTCGCCGAACCAGTCTTCCGACGGAGCAGCAACGCTCTGGTCGTCGAAGTCAGCGCGATAGGCAACTTCGGCACGCACAGCAACGCGCTTCTCGAAGGTGGTCTGCAGACCAACGCCGACCTTGGCGGCGAATTCGCCGTCCTTACGCTCGCCAGGCGAGTTCGGGTTCGGGAACGCGTCGAACTCTTCCTCGGTCTTCTGGTAACCCAGACCGAACAGCAGGTAGGGGTTCCAGCCGCGGCCTTCCTTGACGAAGTGGCGACGCAGGTCGAACGAGATGCCGTACTGGCTCCAGTTCAGGTCCTGGTTGTCATCGAAGTTCGGGTTCTGATAGTTCAGCTCGCCGTCCAGCGACCAGTTGGGGCTGATGAACTTGCCCAGGCCCAGGGTCACAAACGGAGCATCATTGGTCAGACGGTCGCTGTCCTGGAAATTGAAGCCAGCCGAACCGGTCAGGTACCAACGGTCGTCGAACTCCTGCGCGGAAGCTGCCTGGGCTACAGCCAGACCGCCCAGCAACGCGGCAGTGAGAATTTTCTTGTTCATTTATACAGCTCCTTGTTTCAGGGAGATAAACCAAAAGTGGCATGGTTCGGTACGGATGCTCGTCACATCCAGACGGCATTGGTTCCGCACGCCATCGCGGCGCAGATTAAGCCCGCTTAAGTGAAGATCGCGTTAACGGCGATATAACATGTGAAACCAAAGGCAAGGCCGACCGACGGCCGACCTCGCAACGTATACAGCTTTATGAAGTCGCGCAATGCCCTTCGCCTTCACACGCGGCGCGATTCCGCGCGTGGCCAGACCTGTATCAGGCGAGGATTCCACGTACAGACTAACGCATGGCGACCGGCATTGCCGGCCGGCGCGCAATTCGGCAGCGGCCGGGTTGCGCAGGATCCCGCAGTGGGCGCCTGACAGCGGGCCCCGAATCTCGCTGCGGCACCGGGGTACGCCGACGGGGGCACTTGCCGGATCCGCGCATTCGCGCAAAATGGAGGCCTCCGTACGCCAGCGTATCCATATGCCGCCCGCCAACGAAGCTGTCTCCGCCTACCCGCATTTGTTCACCCCGCTCGACCTTGGCTTCACCCAGTTGCGCAACCGGGTGCTGATGGGCTCGATGCACACTGGCCTCGAAGACCGGTCCAGGGACTTTCCCCGTCTGGCGGCATACTTTGCCGAACGTGCCGCGGGCGGAGTTGGCCTGATCGTCACCGGCGGCTTCGCCCCCAATGTGGTGGGCTGGCTCACCCCGTTCGGCAGCAAGCTGTCATGGCCGTGGGAGGCGCGTGCGCACCGCCAGGTCACCGGCGCGGTGCATGGCCACGGCGCCAAGATCTGCCTGCAGTTGCTGCATGCCGGGCGCTACTCCTACCACCCCC
Organism: Lysobacterales bacterium; assembly: GCA_015655035.1. Classification (GTDB taxonomy): domain Bacteria; phylum Pseudomonadota; class Gammaproteobacteria; order Xanthomonadales; family Xanthomonadaceae; genus JAATFS01. The sequence continues at coordinate 13,924 of JAATFS010000345.1, forward strand.
TGTCGGTGGCCCCGTCGCAGCTGAAGGCCCCGATCAACCCGTTCACGCCCCGGGCGCTGTCGGCCGGCGGAGTCGAGCGCCAGATCAAGGCCTACGCCAACGCCGCCCGGCTGGCGCGCGAGGCCGGCTACGACGGGGTCGAGGTGATGGGCTCGGAGGGGTATCTGATCAACGAGTTCATCGCCCCACGCACCAACCGGCGCAACGACGCCTGGGGCGGCGATCCCGCCCGGCGCATGCGCTTTGCGGTGGAGATCGTGCGCCGCATCCGCGAGGCCTGCGGACCGGATTTCATCATCATCTACCGGCTGTCGCTGGTGGACCTGGTCGAGGACGGCAGCCAGTGGCAGGAGATCCTGGCCCAGGCACAGGCGATCGAGGCGGCAGGCGCCACCCTCATAAATTCCGGCATCGGCTGGCACGAGGCGCGCATTCCCACCATCGCCACCTCGGTGCCGCGCGGGGCGTTCGCCGGTGTCACTGCCAAGCTGCGCCCGCACTTGCGCGTGCCGGTGATCGCGAGCAACCGCATCAACATGCCGGACGTGGCCGAACGCATCCTTGCCGACGGCGCCGCCGACATGGTGTCGCTGGCACGCCCGCTACTGGCCGATCCGCAATGGGTGAGCAAGGCCCGCGCCGGCTCCGCGAACACGATCAACACCTGCATCGCATGCAATCAGGCGTGCCTGGACCATGCATTCGAGAAAAAGCTCGCCAGTTGCCTGGTCAACCCACGCGCCGCGCACGAGACCGAACTCAACTACACCGCGACCCCCGCCCCGCGCTCCATCGCTGTGGTCGGCGCCGGGCCCGCCGGCCTGGCCTGCGCCACGGTGGCGGCCGAGCGTGGCCACCGGGTCACCCTGTTCGACGCGGCCAGCGAGATCGGCGGACAATTCAACGTGGCCAAGCGCGTCCCCGGCAAGGAAGAGTTTCACGAGACCCTTCGCTACTTCCGCCACAAGGTGGAAGCCACCGGGGTCGAATTGCGACTGCATACCCAGGTGCAGGCGCAGGATCTGGCAGGCTTCGACGAGGTGGTACTGGCCACCGGCATCGTGCCGCGCAAGCTCGACATCCCTGGCGCCGATCACCCCATGGTCGTCAGCTACCTGGACGTGCTACTGGGACGGGTACAGGCCGCCGCAAAGGTGGCCATCATCGGCGCCGGCGGCATCGGCTTCGACGTCGGCGAATACCTCGTGCACGCAGGCGAATCGTCATCGCTGGATGTCTCGCGCTGGATGGCCGAATGGGGCGTGGACCCCAGCTTCGAGACGCGCGGCGCATTGACCCGCCCGCGCCCGGAAGCCCCGGCGCGCGAGGTCTGGCTGTTGCAGCGCAGTCCTGGCCGCCCCGGCGCACGCCTGGGCAAGACCACTGGCTGGATCCACCGCGCGACGCTTAAGGCCAAGGGCGTGAAGATGCTCGGCGGCGTGGAGTATCTGGGCATCGACGACCGTGGCCTGCATCTGCGTGTGGATGGCAGCGAACAAACGCTGGATGTCGGCACTGTGGTGATCTGCGCCGGCCAGGAACCCCGCCGCGAGCTACTCGCCGCGTTGCAGTCGGCCGGCCACTCGCCGCACCTGATCGGCGGTGCCGATCTGGCCACGGAACTCGACGCAAAACGGGCGATCGACCAGGGCAGTCGCCTGGCCACCCGCCTCTGAACCGCGCTGGGAGAGTGAAAGTCAAGTGAAAGAATTCAGGCCCGGTTGGGCCACAGCGACCTACCTTGCGCCAACTTTTTGACCCGTCGGCTTTTCCCGGCGGGCTTCTCCTGCACGAGTTCCTTCGTCGGAGACCCGGGCGGCCCGTGGCAAGCCGCCTCCCCATGACGCCAAGTCCTTGTCTCGTCCTTCTTCCACTTTGTGAAGGGTGGCGAGAGGGGCCCATACGGAGCAAGGAGTTGTATGAAATTGGCCTGGATTCTATGGCTGTCGCAGTTATTGCCGCAGCCGGCCGCTGATTCACTGTGCTTGAGCACCACTGTTTACCTGGAAGCCCGCGACCAGACCTTGCGCGGTCAACAAGCGGTTGCCGAGGTGGCGCTGCGTCGACTGGATAGCGGCCTGTGGGGCAAGTCGATGTGTGAAGTCGTCACCGCGCGCAAGCAGTTCGCCCCGAGCATCGTCGCGCCTGGCACCCAGCTGAAGAACAATCAGGCCTGGACCAAGGCCGTCGGCGTCGCATTCGCCGCCGAGCAGAATTGGGCCCTGCCGGTGGGCAAGCGCGAAGAGATCGTCCCTGGCGCCAGCCACTTTGCCGCCAGCGCGATCGCCAGCCCGAGCTGGCGCAATGCCTATCAGGTGGCCACCATCGGCGACCACACGTTCTACCGAGTACAGAAGCTGCGTCCGCGCGCCTCCTGAAGTAGCCAGGCCGCGCAGAGCGGCCACCGCTCGCCCTGCCCTGCCCCGGTTAGTGCCGACGACGGCGCGACGCGCGTCATTCGCCAGGCATGTTCAGTACGCGGCGGATTTCCTCGAGCGCATTCGGATCGTCCAGCGTGGACAGGTCGCCTGGATCGCGCTGCTCAGCCAAGGCCTGCAACGAGCGCCGCAGCAGCTTGCCCGAACGCGTCTTCGGCAGCGCGTTGACGATATGCACCCGCGACGGCCGCGCGACCGCGCCCAACTGCCGCACCACGCGCTGACGCAGTTCGGCCGCGACCGCGCAGGGATCCTGCGGCGCCTGCCTCATCGTGACGAACACGACCGGCAGTTGCCCCTTCAACTCGTCGTGCACCCCGATCACCGCGACCTCGGCGACGCCGGGATCGCCGGAAATCACCTCTTCGATCTCGCGAGTCCCCAGCCGGTGGCCGGCGACGTTGATGACGTCGTCCGTGCGTCCAAGGATGAAGGTATAGCCTTCCTCGTCGCGGATGGCCCAGTCCAGCGAGCTGTACAGCAACTCGTCGAAATGACTGAAGTAGCTCTGCAAGAAACGCGCGTCATCATTCCAGACGGTGGTCATGCAACCCGGTGGCAGCGGCGGCACGATCACCAGCACGCCTTTCCGCCCAGCCGCGACCTCGACCCCGGTACGCTCGTCGATCACCTTCATCCGGTAGCCGAGATTGGGGAAACCCGGCGAGCCGAATTTCACCGGCTTCATATCCACCCCGGGCAGCAGGGTCAGCGCCGGCCAGCCGGTCTCGGTCTGCCAGTAGTTGTCGATCACCGGCTTGCCGAGTGCGCCGTTGATCCAGACCGCTGTCGGCTCATCGAGCGGCTCGCCGGCCAGGAACAGATACTTCAGCCTGGACAGGTCGTGATCGCGGATGAAACCGATGTCGTGTTTCTTGAGTACGCGGATCGCGGTCGGCGAGGAGAACATCGTGCGCACACCGTACTTCTCGCACAGCGCCCACCAGGCACCGGCATCCGGGGTGGTCGGCAGCCCTTCGTACAGCAGCGCCGTGCAGCCGCCTATCAGCGGCCCGTACACGTTATAGGAATGCCCTACCGCCCAGCCCACGTCGGAGGTTGAGAACATCACCTGTCCCGGTGCGCAGTCGAAGACGGTGCGCATCGACTGCGCCATCGCCACCGCGTAGCCGCCGACGTCGCGCTGTACGCCCTTGGGTTTGCCGGTGGTGCCGGAGGTGTAGAGCAGATAGCTGGGCTCGTTGGATTCCAGCCATTCCACCGGTACCTGGGCGTCGCCAACCTGTTCGCGCAGTGCTGCGTAATCGACGTCGCGCCCTTCGACACGCGGTTCGGCCGCGTCCAGTCCGCGCGAGACGATCAGCACTTTCGCCGGCGGCGAAGCGGCTTCCGCGCACGCCGCATCGACCAGCGGCTTGTACGGGATCACCTTGCCGCCGCGGCAGCCGGCATCGGCGGCGATCAACAGCTTCGGCGTGGCATCGTCGATGCGCAATGCCAGGTTGTGCGCAGCAAACCCGCCGAACACCACCGAGTGCACCGCTCCGATCCGTGCGCACGCCAGCATCGCGAACACCGCCTCGGCCATATTGGGCATGTAGATCACAACCCGGTCGCCGCGACCGACCTCGAGCCGCTTGAGCACCGCAGCGAACGCGTTGACCTCGCGGAACAACTCGGCGTAGCTCACCTCACGCGTTACCCCCGTCTCGGAGGAGACCGCCACCAGCGCGAGCTGCTCGCCACGCTCGCCCACATGGCGATCTACCGCGTTGTAGCAGAGGTTGGTTTCGCCACCGACGAACCACTTGCGGAATGGCGGATTGGAATAGTCCAGGATCTGACGCGGCGGCGTGTGCCAGTAGATGGCCTTGGCCTCTTCCGCCCAGAACTCCTCGGGCCGCTCGATCGAACGGCGATAGATCGCTTCGTAGTCCACGCAGCCCTCCCAGACCTGTGATCACGAAACCCAGCATAGTCCGCGACTCGCACGGCAACCTTGCGACCTTGGTCGCATGGATCGAGTCGAGCAACCTATCGGTCCACACGTCGCTAAAAAAAACGCCGGACAATGTCCGGCGTTTCGTTTCAACCCTTTCGAGACTCGAAGACCCACGATGCCCCGCTGGTGATAATTCCACCTCAAGCGCGGGGAAGATGGAGATCGATGAGCCGGCCCCACAGCTTGCCAGGCAAACCGTGAGGCTCTGCGCGAATGCGCAAAAGCGCGCTTAGAGCAGGTGCGCCACGCCAGAGCGTTCTTCTTCCAGCTCGGCCAGGGTCTTGTCGATGTACTTGCGGCTGAACTCGTCGATCGGCAGATCCTTGACGATGGTGTACTCGCCCTTCTCGGTGATTACCGGGAAGCCGAAGATCACGCCTTCCGGGATGCCATAGGAGCCGTCGGACGGCACGCCCTGGGTCACCCACTTGCCGTTGCTGCCCAGCACCCAGTCACGCACGTGGTCGATCGCCGCATTGGCGGCCGATGCGGCGGAGGACAGGCCGCGCGCTTCGATGATGGCTGCACCACGCTTGCCAACCGTGGGGATGAAGGTGTTGGCGTTCCATTCCTGGTCGTTGATCAGCTCGGCCACCGACTGCCCCTCGGCAGTGGCGAAACGGTAGTCCGGATACATGGTCGGGCTGTGGTTGCCCCACACCACCAGCTTCTCGAAGCTGCCGACCGGCTTGCCGAGCTTCTTCGCCAACTGGGCCTGTGCGCGGTTGTGGTCCAGGCGCAGCATCGCATTGAAGTTCTTGGCCGGCAGATCGGGCGCGGACTTGGAGGCGATGTAGGCGTTGGTGTTGGCCGGGTTGCCGACCACCAGCACCTTCACGTTGCGGCTGGCCACCTTGTTCAGCGCCGCACCTTGCGCGGTGAAGATCTTGGCGTTTTCCAGCAGCAGGTCCTTGCGCTCCATGCCCGGACCGCGCGGCCGCGCGCCCACCAGCAGGGCGACGTCGGCATCCTTGAACGCCACTTCCGCATCGTCGGTACCGATGATGTCGGCCAGCAGCGGGAACGCACCGTCCTCCAGCTCCAGGATCACGCCTTTCAGCGCGGCCTGGGCCTTTTCGTTCGGCAGCTCGAGCAACTGCAGAATCACCGGCTGATCCTTGCCCAGCAGCTCGCCCGAAGCGATGCGGAACAGCAAGGCATAACCGATCTGGCCGGCAGCGCCGGTCACGGCGACACGTAGGGGTGCAGCACTCATTGGACTTTCCTCTTCTGAAATAAGAAACGTCGGTGGGGAAGGCGCGGCGGAAAGCGGGCGCCCGGAAACGACGACGGCCGCGCTGGGCGGCCGTCGGCAATGCAATCAGGCGTCGAGAATGGCGTTCCATTCCGCGACACGGTCGGCCTTGGCCGCCAGTACCGCATCGGTGTCGCCCTCGATCGTCACCTTGCTGATCAGATCACCCTGGGCCACGCTGTCGACCACATCCAGGCCCTCGACCACCTTGCCGAACACGGTGTGCTTGCCGTCCAGCCAGGGCGTGGCGGTATGGGTGATGAAGAACTGGCTGCCGTTGGTGCTGGGACCGGCATTGGCCATAGACAGCACGCCACGCTCATGGCGCACGCCGTTGTTGGTCTCATCCTCGAAGCGGTAGCCCGGGCCACCACGACCCGACCCTTCGGGGCAACCGCCCTGGACCATGAAATCGGCGATGACGCGATGGAAGTTCAAGCCATCGTAGAAGCCACGCTTGGCCAAATTAACGAAGTTGGCCACGGTCAGCGGTGCCTTGTCGGGGTACAGCTCGATCTTGATCGGGCCGCGGGCGGTATCGAAATGGGCGATCAGCGACATGGAATTCCTTGCAGGTTCATTAGTGCGTCAGCCCAATAGAATACACCCGGGCGCGCGCCTGACCTGTGCCGGTTTGGCGCAGTTTTGCTCCACCAGGCGAAGCTGAACAGGGCGGACGCCCGCTAGGCCAACGGCAAAGCCTTGAAGCCGCTATACTATTGGGCTTAATTCCTCCATCACGTTTGGCGCCAACCGGGGCCCCTTCTGCATGTCCATCGAAAATCTCCGCAATATCGCCATCGTCGCTCACGTCGACCATGGTAAGACCACCCTCGTCGACCAGCTGCTGAAGCAGTCGGGCACCCTGTCTGAGCGCACCGTGCTGGCCGAGCGAGTGATGGACAGCAATGACCAGGAAAAGGAACGTGGCATCACGATCCTGGCCAAGAACACCGCCATCACCTGGCAGGGCAACCGCATCAACATCGTTGACACCCCTGGACACGCCGACTTCGGCGGCGAAGTCGAGCGCGTGTTGTCGATGGTCGACACCGTGCTGATCCTGGTCGACGCGATGGACGGCCCGATGCCGCAGACGCGCTTCGTCACCCAGAAGGCCTTCGCGATGGGCTTCAAGCCGATCGTGGTGATCAACAAGGTCGACCGCCCCGGCGCACGTCCCGAATGGGTCGTGGAGCAGGTATGGGACCTGTTCGATCGCCTGGGCGCCACCCCGGAGCAGATGGACTTCCCGATCGTCTACGCCTCGGCGCTGAACGGCTACGCATCGCTCGATCAGGATGTACGCGAAGGCGACATGACCCCGTTGTACGAGGCGATCATGCAGCACGCGCCGAAGCCGGATGTCGACCCGGATGGCGCGTTCCAGATGCGCATCAGCCAGCTGGACTACAACAACTTCGTCGGCGTGATCGGCATCGGTCGCATCCAGCGCGGCACCCTGAAGAAGAACATGCCGGTGTCGGTGATCAACCGCGAAGGCAAGAAGCGCCAGGGCAAGGTTCTGCAGGTGCTCGGCTTCCTCGGCCTGGAGCGCATCGAGCAGGACAGCGCCGAGGCCGGTGACATCGTCGCCATCTCCGGCATCGCCGAGCTGACCATTTCCGACACCATCTGCGCACTGGACACCCCGGAAGCGCTGCCGGCACTGACCGTCGACGAGCCGACGATCTCGATGACCTTCCAGGTCAACAACTCGCCGTTCGCCGGCAACAAGGACCTGTCCGGCGGCAAGTTCCTGACCAGCCGCCAGCTGAAGGACCGACTGGAGCGCGAGACCGTGCACAACGTCGCGCTGAAAGTCGAGCAGCTCGAGGACGCCGACAAGTTTCTGGTCTCCGGCCGTGGCGAACTGCACCTGTCGGTGCTGATCGAGAACATGCGCCGCGAGGGCTACGAGCTGGCCGTGTCGCGTCCGG
>JAATFS010000466.1 GCA_015655035.1 Lysobacterales bacterium
GGCCAGCGCCAGAAACTGGCCACCACCTGTCTGGCGGCGGCGCTGCGCTACCAGCTCGGTGGCGAGGACGGCGAACTGCCGCGTTACTGCGCGGTGGTGCTGGACGAAGCCTTCGACAAGGCCGACAACGAGTTCACCGCGCTGGCGATGAACATCTTCGAGAACTTCGGTTTCCAGATGGTGGTGGCCACGCCATTGAAATCGGTGATGACGCTGGAGCCGTTCATCGGCGGGGCCTGCTTCGTGGAAATAAGTGGCCGGCACAATTCCGGTGTGCTGCTGATCGAATACGACGAGCAGGCACATCGGCTCAAGTTGCCCGAACGCTCGCGCAACGACGAGTCCGCGCCGGCCAATAGCGCCCTGCTGAGCGTCGACGAGGCGAGGCCCGTTGCCGAGGTCCGGGAGGTAGCCGCGGCCGTCGTGGAGGAAGCCACCGGCAGCATGGCCGCGATAGCGAGGGACGTCGCTGCGCCCGCGCGCAGCGCTGCGAAGAAACGTGCGCCAACGCCAACGTCGAGCAGGGTGGCAAAGAACACGACGTCCACACGGCCGGCGTCGGCAAAGGCGGGCAAGCCGGTGTCCGCAGCCATGCCTGCGGCTAAGAAAACCGCCAAGCGCGTGGCCAAGCCGGTGGTACCTGGCAAGGCCAAGCCAAAGAAGGCAGCCGCACGGTCGCGAACCACACGCTGAGGGAAATCTCAGTATGTGGCTGGCGACGTGAGCAGCATGCTTTCGGCGTTGTGCACGTAGGTCCATGGAACACGTCCGCACAGCGGACACATTTGGTCTCATTCGCATCGAGGGGAATGGCTACCTTCCAGCCCTTCCAGCGCGGTCCCGCCGGCCGCCGCGCCGGGCCATTGTCCCGCCTTCATGCAATACGAGACCGCCGATGATTCCGATGACCTGCCGCTGCGCCATTTTCTTCTTGTTCTCCTTGGCCGCGACCGCGCCCGGCTTCGCGCAGGAAGCCAGTCTGCTCGACGAGATCGTGGTCAACGCCCGGCGCGAATCGTATCGCCCGGGAAAAGCGCTAGGCGCTACCCGCACCCAGACCGAGATCGAGCGCATTCCCCAGTCGATCCAGGTCGTGCCGCGTTCGGTGATCGAGGAACAGCAGATCGTGCGTCTCGCCGACGTGGTTGCCAACGTCTCCAACGTGCAGCCCGGCGGCACCCAGGGCAATCGCTCGGAGACCTTCGTGATTCGCGGTTTCGAGGCCGCTTCGTATGCCATCGACGGGATCATGCTCAACCCCGCGCAGAATTTTACCGAGACCGTGCGCGACCTCGCCAACGTCGCCCAGGTGGAGGTGCTGAAAGGGCCGGCGGCGGTGTTGTACGGGCGAGGTGAGCCGGGAGGCGTCATCAATGTGGTCACGCAGCGCCCGTCCGATCAGTTGGGCGGCAACGCCGTGCTGCAAGCCGATGGCAATGGCCTGCGCCGTGTGCAAGGCAGTGTCAGCGGAGCGCTCGCCCCGACCCTGGCCGCGCGCATGAGCATCGCCGCGCAGCAGACCGGCACGTTCCGCGACCACCAGGCCGACGGCGACCGCGTGTTTGCGGCGCCTTCGCTGGCATGGCGACCGAACGAGCGACTGCGCGCCGACCTGGATTACGAATACACCCGCCAGAACAGCCCCGGCGACCGTGGCCTGGTCGTCGTCGATGGCGTCGTACGCGGACCGGCGCAGCGCAGTTTCGGCGAGCCATGGTCGCGTAACCACGGCACCTCGCATAGCGTGCGTGGCCGCGTCGAATACACCGCCTCCGAGTGGCTGACGCTGCGCCAGATCGTCAACCACCAGGAGGGCGACAGCGGCCGCCACGTCGCCGACTTCACCGGCCTGAGCCGCGATGGGCAGTCTGTGCTGCGTCGCGGCGTGCGTCAGCAGCAGTCGGCGGCGGCCACCACCGTGCAAAGCGAAGCGCTGGCGCGCTTAGAGACCGGCCCGTTGCGGCACCAGGTGCTGGCCGGGTTCGAATACGTCGATGCCCGCCGCCGCACCGACGAAGCACGCGCCACGCTCGCCTCCATCAGTGCGCTGGACCCGGTCCCGGGCGCGCTGCCCGGCGACTACATGCATGCCCGTTCCATCGACGTCGATGCCCGGTATGCCGCGGGCTACGTGCAGGACCAAATCAGCGTGGGCGACCGATGGGAGTTGCTGGCAGGCATTCGCTGGGACGATGTGTCGCAATCCACCGTAGACAACGGCAGCCGCACGCGCGAGGACGGGCAACGTGCATCGCCGCGTGTGGGGGTGGTGTGGGTGGCGGCGCCGTCCACCTCGGTGTACGCCAACGTCTCCACCTCGTTCCGTCCGCGCAGCGCCACCCTGTATGCCGGAGGCAATGCACCGCCGGAAACCGGTCGGCAATACGAGCTGGGAATCAAGACCTCGCTGCTGGACGGACGGGTACTGGCCACCGCCGCGCTGTTCGAGATCACCAAGCGTAACGTTTCCACCACTGACCCGGACAACAGCGGCTATGTGGTCGTCACCGGCCAGCAGCGCGTGCGTGGCGTGGAACTGGATGTCATCGGTGAACCCACCCCCAACTGGCGGTTGATCCTGGGGGCCGGCTATCTCGATGCCCAGGTCACGCGCGACAACGTCCATGCAACCGGCAATCGGCTGCGTGGCGTGCCGCGCTTCAGCGCCAGCCTGTGGAGTACCTACCGATTCACCGAGGGCTCGCTATATGGCCTGACCCTGGGCGCCGGCGCGGTGCATGTCGGCGAGCGCGAGGGCGACCTGGCCAATAGCTACCGGATTCCCGGCTACACCCGGCTGGACGCTTCGGCGGCCTATCACTTCGGCGGGCGCTACGAGCTGGCGCTGCGGCTGCGCAACATCGGTAACCGCTTCTACATCGAGCAGCCGGTAACCCGCACCACCAACTATGCCGGTGCACCGCGCATGCTCTCGGCGACGTTCAGCGTCGATTTCTAGGGCGCGGGATCAGTGCGCCAGGTCCCAGGCCATTTTCCCGATCAGTATCACCACCAGCAGCACGAACAGCTTGCGGATCAGCGGCGTGCCGCCGCGCAGCGCCAGCCGGGTGCCGGCGACTGCGCCAATGATGTTGGTCGCCGCCATCGGCACCGCCACCGCCAGCAGGATCTGTCCGCTGGGCACGAAGAACGTCAACGCCGCCAGATTGGTCGCCACGTTGACCACCTTCGAGGCGGCCGAGGCGCGCAGGAAGTCCAGCCCGAAGAAGCGAATGAACAGGAAGATCAGGAAACTGCCGGTGCCGGGCCCGAAGAAGCCATCGTAGAAACCGATCGCCGCCCCCATCGCCAGCGCGATCGTAAGTTCGCGCCGGCCGATCTGGCGTGGCCGGTGCAGCGCGCCGAAATCCTTCTTGATCAGGGTGTAGATCAGCATCGCCACCAGCAGCACCAGGATCAGCGGGCGCACCGCCTGCTTCGGCAACAGGCTGACCGCGGTAGCGCCAAGGAAGGCGAACACGAACGCCATCGCGGTGGCGTACAGCACCGGACGCCACGGCAACCGGATATGCCGGGCATAGCGCCAGGCCGAGGTGGCGGTACCGAACATCGAGCTGAACTTGTTGGTGCCCAGAAGCATGGCCGGCGCCTGCTGCGGCAGGGTCGCGAACATGCCCGGCAACTGCACCAGACCGCCGCCGCCCACCGCCGCGTCCACCAGTCCTGCCACGAAGGCGATGCACAACAGCCACGGCAGTTCGGCAGGGATGAGTTCCAGCAAGGCGGCGGTCTGTGCGAAATGGGGGCGCCAGCATAGCGGCAGCTGGCCTGCGCGCGCTTGGCAGGTGCGCGATAGCCGGCCGGGCGGCACAATCTGCGCATGTCTGCTTCCTCTGCCTTCGGCACCGAACCCTGTCCCTGCGGCCGCCCGCTTCAATACGCGGACTGCTGTGGTCTCTATCATGCCGGCGCGGCCGCGCCCGATGCCGAATCGCTGATGCGCTCGCGCTACAGCGCCTATGTGCGGCGGGATGTCGATTACCTGCTCGCCAGCTGGCATCCGTCCACGCGGCCGGCCGAACTGAGCCTGGACGACAGCGCTACCGGCCGTACCCACTGGCTGGGGCTGACGGTGCAGCACGCGTTCGACACCGGCGCCGATACTGCCGAAGTGGTGTTCCTGGCCCGCTACCGTATCGGCGGCGGCAGTGCGGTGCGGATGACCGAGCACAGCCGGTTCCTGCGCGAGGCCGGCCGCTGGTACTACCTCGACGCCGCCTGACCGCCGCGCGCCCCGGATTTGTCGACATGGCGTTCGCACGCCATGGCTATGCTGGGCCCAGCCGGCGAACGCGTCGCGGGTCAGGAAGAGGAACGGCGATGGGGATTCTCAGCCTCTGGCAACTGGTGGTGGTGGCGATCCTGTTGTTCGGAATCGTGGTGCCCGCGGTGCTCGCTGTGTGGATGATCCGGCTCGGCGCGCGCCGACAGGATCGTGGCCTGGAACTGGGCCACGCCGCGACCACCGATCCGCAGCACCGGTGATGACGCTGATCTGAGCGTCGTCGCCACGACGCGACGGACACATTTGGTCTCACATTGCGATACGCGAATGGTTAGCGTTCGCGCTTTGCACCGTCATTGAGTTCCTTATGCGTCTTCAACTGCGTACGTCGCGCCTGGCTGCGGCCTTGGCTTCGCTTTGGGCCTGTGGCGCCCATGCCGCCACTGACAATCCTCCCGCCACGCTGGACAAGGTAGTGGTCACCGCCTCCGGCTTCGAGCAGTCGGTGAACGACGCGCCGGCTTCGGTCACCATCATCACCGGCGAGGAACTGCGTCGGAAATCGTTCCGCGACCTTGGCGATGCATTGCGCGATGTCGAAGGCGTGGCGGTCAACGGCGCCGCCAACGAAACCGATATTTCGCTGCGCGGCATGCCGCCGGACTACACCCTGATCCTGGTAGACGGCAAGCGCCAGAGCGCGCGCGAATCGCGTGTCAACGGCAACCGTGGCTACGAACAGAGCTTCATTCCGCCAGCCGAGGCGATCGAGCGCATCGAGATCGTGCGCGGCTCGATGTCGTCACTGTATGGCTCTGATGCCATTGGCGGCGTGATCAACATCATCACCCGCAAGGTGGCCGCCGACTGGGGCGGCTCGCTGACGCTCGACTACACCGGCCAGCAGCACAGCGCCCAGGGCAACGCACGTCAGGCCCAGTTCTACCTCAACGGCCCGATCAAGCGCGACCTGCTCGGCTTGCAGCTGTGGGGACGCTACCTGGACCGGCAGGCTGACGACGACGTCGAAGCCACTGGTGGCTTCACCCAGGCACGCCATCGGGACCTGACCGCGCGGTTGGCGCTCACGCCCAGCACCTACCAGGAAATCCTGCTCGAAGCAGGCGTCACTCGCCTGGACAACGGTGACGGCCTCAGCAGCAACTGGGCCACCCGCGAACAGCAGAACGACCGTGATCACGCCTCGCTGTCCTACAAGGGGCAATGGGACTGGGGCAGCGCCGAACTCAGCGCCGCGCACGAGACCTCTTCGCGTCGGGGCGTGGCAACGCCCGACCAGACCGACGTCTACGGCCGCGAGCCAGAGGTGGAGAACAACGTCGTCGACGGCAAGCTGGTGCTGCCGTTGGGCACGCACAAGATCACCACCGGCGCGCAGTGGAACCAGGGCAAGGTGCACGACTGGAACCAGGGCCTCAACGACCATGTGCAATACACTTTCGGCGTGGTCCAGCGCGCGCTGTTCGCCGAGGACGAATGGTCGCTCAGCGAACGCCTGGCCCTGACCGCCGGTGTGCGCATCGACGACCACCAGCAGTACGGCTCGCACTTCAACCCGCGCCTGTACGCGGTGTGGCATGCCAGCGCGGCATGGACCTTCAAGGGCGGCGTGTCGCGTGGCTTCAAGGCGCCGGAAATCCGCGCCGTGGTGCCCGGCTACGCCTACTTGCGCCGCAATCGCTTCGTGATGCTGGGCAATCCCGACCTGAAGCCGGAATCCAGTACCAGCTACGAGCTGGCCGCGTTGTGGGACAACCATGAAGGTCTGTCCGCCGGCGCCACCGTGTTCTACAACGATTTCAAGGACAAGCTGTCCACGGTCACCACTACCGAGACCTGGAACGGCTATATCGTGATGGATCGCGTCAACGTCGATAACGCCCGCATCGTCGGCGCCGAGCTCAATGGGCGTTGGGCGATCACCCCGGCGATCTCGCTGAAGGCCAACTACACCTACACCGATTCGGAACAGAAGAGCGGATCCGGCCGCGGCGCGCCGCTGACGCTGACCCCGGAGCACAAGGCCCACGTCGGCGCGGACTGGCGTATCAGTGAACGCCTGCGGCTGTGGGCGGCGGCCAACTACTACGGCAAGGAGTACGGCACCACCGTCAGCGACGAGCCGGCGCCGGGCTACACCACGGCCGATCTCGGTGGCTCGTTCGAGCTGAATTCCGCACTGTCCTTCAATGCGGCGATCTACAACCTCAACGACAAGCGCCTGGACGAGCCAACCTACGGCACCGTCAACTACGGCCGACGCCTGTGGTTGAGCGCCACTTATCGCTTCTGACCCGCAGCGTGGGGGCCGTCATCGATTCCGGGTGAAGGCAGGCCCTGGCGTCGGCGGATCAGGCCGCCGGCACGCCCGGCAGCTGGACGATCGCGCACAGGCCGGGTGTGCGGTTTTCCAGCACCAGTTCGCCGCCATGGGCCTGGATGCAGGCGCGTGCGATCGCCAGCCCCAGGCCCATGCCACCGCGATGGCCGGGCTGGGCCGCGTCGGCGGGTGCCAGTTGCACGAATGGCTCCATCACCTGTTCGAGCCATTCTTCCGGGATCCCCGGGCCGTGGTCACGGATCTCCAGCCGCCAGCCGTGGGCATCGTCGGCGCGTAGCGTCAGTTCGGCGCCCCCGCCATGGACGAAGGCGTTGTCGATCAAATTGCTGAGTGCACGCTTGAGCGCGAGCGGCCGGCCCAGGCACCAGGCCGGCGGTGCGCCGCTCCAATCCAGCGTGCGCCCCAGTCGGCGATAGCGCAGCACCAGCGCCTCCAGCAGCGCGGTCAGGGAAAAACGTTGCAGCGGTTCATGCTGCGCATCGTCACGCACGAACGCCAGGGTCTCGCGCACCATCGCGGCCAGCTCGGCGAGGCTGTCGAGCATGTCCTGCCGCTCCGGCGAATCGGGCAACAGTTCCAACTGCAAGCGCAGCTCGGTGATCGGCGTACCGAAATCGTGTCCTAGCGCGGCCAGCATCCGGGTCCGGCTCTCTACATGCCGGCCCAGCCGTTCCTGCATCGTATTGAACGCAGCAGTCAGCTCGCGCGCCTCGCGTGGCCCACTCAAGCGCAGCGGCGTACTCCACTCGCCGCGACTCACCTGCTCGGTGGCCTGCGCCAGGCACCTGAACGGGCGTACCACCCGGTAGACGAAGACATAGGCGATCAACAACACCGGCAACGTGCTCACCGGCAGCGAGTAGGCCAGCAACCGACGCCACTCGTAACCGCCGGCCGG
Organism: Lysobacterales bacterium; assembly: GCA_015655035.1. GTDB lineage: Bacteria > Pseudomonadota > Gammaproteobacteria > Xanthomonadales > Xanthomonadaceae > JAATFS01. The sequence goes on from JAATFS010000466.1 coordinate 7,507, forward strand.
ATGCTGCACCGCGTTCAGCCATTGGCCGTCGGGTAGGCGCACGCTGCTGCGCAGGCGCAACGGCGCCCATCCGGACGGGTGCAATACCTGCACGCGCGCATGCGAGCCATCGACGCGTTCGAGCTGCATCCATACAGGGGTCGCCTCGCCCAGGCCCAACGTACGGCGCAATTGTCGTGCCAGCCGGCGCTCCTCGGTGCGCATGTCCAGCGCCGCAACTTGGGCACTCGGCGCGCGCTGCACGCTGAGCTTGCCGGACGACATCGCCGCCAGCAGCGGCTGCGCCTGCACGGGCGGCAGGCGCGTGGCGATCTGGTAGGCAATGGCGAGCCGTTCCAGCGCCTGCGCATCGGCCAGCGGGTGAAGCAGGGTGCCGGCGCGTTGCAGCACCAGCATCGCTACGCCGTTGGAGACCAGTAGCGCCAACAGCAACAGCACCCCCAGTTGGCTGGCCATCCGCTGCGGCCACCAACGCCAGCCATCCGGGCTCATGCCGGGTCGATCTGCACGTCGGCCGCCAGCAGATAGCCACGGCCCCACAA
>JAATFS010000090.1 GCA_015655035.1 Lysobacterales bacterium
GTACGCCCCATCGCCGGCACGCGCCCGCGCGGCAGGACCCACGACGAAGACCTGGCGCTGGAAGCCGAACTGCTGGCCGACCCGAAAGAGCGCGCCGAGCACCTGATGCTGATCGACCTGGGCCGCAACGACGCCGGACGCGTGTCGCAAGCGGGCACCGTGGAAGTGGGCGAGCAGTTCGTGATCGAGCGCTACAGCCACGTCATGCACATCGTCAGCGAGGTCACCGGCACGCTGAAGCAAGGGCTGAGCTATAGCGACGTATTGCGTGCCACCTTCCCGGCAGGCACCGTCAGCGGGGCGCCCAAGATCCGTGCGCTTGAGATCATCCGCGAGCTGGAGCCGGTCAAGCGCAACGTCTATTCCGGCGCGGTCGGCTACATCGGCTGGCACGGCGATGCCGACACCGCCATCGCGATCCGTACCGCAGTGATCCAGGATGGCTACCTGTACGTGCAGGCCGGCGGCGGCGTGGTCTACGACTCCGATCCCGACCTGGAATGGCAGGAAACCATGAACAAGGGCCGCGCGCTGTTCCGCGCGGTGGCGCAGGCCGCCAAGGGGCTGTGATGGACGGGCAGGGCAGCGTGCAGCGCATCGGCTTCCGCAACGATTACAGCGAGGGCGCGCATCCGCGTCTGTTGCAGGCGCTGGCGCAGGCCAGCACCGAACAGAACGCCGGCTACGGGCTCGACCGCCACAGCGCGCGCGCTGCGCAGCTGATCCGCCAGGCGTGCGCGCAGGCGCAGGCCGACGTGCACCTGCTGGTCGGCGGCACCCAGGTCAATCTCACCGCGATCGCCGCTTTCCTGCGCCCGCACCAGGCCGCGATCGCCGTCGACAGCGGGCATATCGCTACCCACGAGACCGGTGCGATCGAGCTGACCGGGCACAAGGTGCTCACCGTCGCGGCGGTCGATGGCAAGTTGAGCCCTGCGCAGCTCCAGCCGTTGATCGACCTGCATGCCAGCGAGCACATGGTGCAGCCAAGGCTGGTCTACGTTTCGCAAAGCACCGAGCTCGGTACGCTGTACAGCCGTGCCGAATTGCAGGCGCTGTCCGCGTTCTGCCGGGCGCGCGGCCTGCTGTTGTACCTGGACGGCGCGCGCCTGGGCGCGGCGCTCACTGCCGAAGGCAACGATCTGTCGCTGGCCGATATCGCCGCGTTGACCGATGCCTTCTACATCGGCGGCACCAAGAATGGCGCATTGCTCGGCGAAGCCCTGGTGATCGTCAACCCGGCGTTGCAGCCGGACTTCCGCCACCTCATCAAGCAGCGCGGCGCGATGCTGGCCAAGGGCATGGTGCTGGGGGTGCAGTTCACGGCATTGTTCGAGGACGGCCTGTTCCTGGAGCTGGCCGCACACGCCAACCGCATGGCGCTGCGCCTGCGTGATGGGCTGGCCGCCGCCGGCGCGCAGTTCATCGTGGAATCGCCGACCAACCAGCAGTTCCTGGCGCTGCCTGCCAACATGGTCGAAGCACTGGAGCGCAACTACGACTTCCAGCGTTGGCACGTACGAGCCGATGGCTGGATCGTGATCCGCCTGGCGACCTCGTGGGCCACCCGCATCGAGCACGTCGACGCGCTGTGCCGGGATTTTGCGGCGCTGGCTGATGCGCTGTCAGGAGCCAGCGGTTGAACGCCGGCACCGTGACCTGCACCGAAAACATCCATGCGATCTTCCCGATCGCGCAATGAGTACCTTTCCATGTTGCTGATGCTCGACAACTACGACAGCTTCACCTACAACCTTGTGCAGTATCTGCAGGCACTGGGTGCCGAGGTCCAGGTGGTGCGCAACGACGCCCTGAGCGTGGATGCAATCGCCGCGCTGCGGCCCGAGCGCATCGTGATCTCGCCCGGCCCGTGCACGCCTAATGAAGCCGGCGTGTCGCTGGAGCTGATCGAGCGACTCGGTGCGACCACGCCGATCCTTGGCGTCTGCCTCGGCCACCAGGGCATCGGCCAGGTCTATGGCGGCAACGTGATTCGGGCCGACAGGATCATGCATGGCAAGACCTCGCCGATCCGGCACGAAGGCAAGGGCGTGTTCGCCGGCCTGCCGGATGGTTACGAGGCCACCCGCTACCACTCGCTGGTAGTGGACAAGAACA
>JAATFS010000266.1 GCA_015655035.1 Lysobacterales bacterium
ATTGCAGAAGCGCGGCAAGCCCTTCGAGCTGATGACCTATCCCGGCGCCAAGCATGGCCTGTCGGGCAGCAACGCGCTGCACCGCTACCGCATCGCCGAGGCCTTCATCCAGCGCTGCCTGGCGCCGCAGGCCAGCGCGAAATAGCCGCCGCCGCGAGTGCGGCGAGCGGCCTGCCTGGCGAGGATGTCAGGTGCAGAGGGTGTGGCAGGGACTCCGGTCCCGAGGTGCTTGGTTGCCCGCGCCCGGCCTTGCGGGTACGTTGCCCTGCCTATCGTTGCGTTTGGGAAGGCTCACCCATGAAGCCGATCGTCCTGGCCGTCTCGCTGGCGCTGCTTGCGCCACTGTCCCTGTCCGCGCAGCCGGCGGCCTCTGCGGCCACGCGCGCCGCGCCGGCTGCGCCGCCGTGGGTGGCGCACAGCAACGAATACGCGCAGATCCTGCTGCAGGCGCAGGCACCGTTCGAGGCCGAGGGTTTCAGCTTCTTCGGCGTGCCTGGCTACGACGATCAGGTGACCGATCTGGGGCCGGACCGTGATGCGCGCCTGCGCGCGGCCACGAGCCGGGCGCGTGCCCAATTGCAGGCCAGGCTCACAGCCGAGCGTGACGCCAACGTACGCCAGGACCTGCAAATCCTGATCGATGCGGCCGACCGCAGCATCGAGGGCAGCGAGCTCGACGAGCGCTATCTGTTGCCATGGATCGATGTGCCGAAGCTGGTGTTTTCCGGCATCAATGGCCTGCTGTCGGACCAGACCCCACCCGCGCGCCGCGCCAAGGCGCTGGACCGGCTCAAGCGCTATGCCGGCCTGGTGCCGGGGAGCACGCCGATCGCGACGCTGGCCAGGCAGCGTTACCAGGAAAAGCTGGGCAACACCCAGCTGTTGCAGCCCACCGAGCGCGAAGTGCAGCAGGCGCTGGCGAATGTGGATACCTATGTCGCCGGCATTGGCGAACTGTTCGTCCGGTACAAGGTCGGCGGCGCCGACGCGGCGTTGACGGCGCTGTCCACCCAGCTCAAGGACTACGCCGCATGGACGCGCAGCCAGGTGCTGCCCAAGGCGCGCCAGGATGCGCGCCTGCCGGCGCCGCTGTACGCCTTCCAGCTCAAGCAGGTCGGCATCGACATCGCGCCGCAGCTGCTGATCCAGCGCGCGCAGTTGGAGTTCATGGAAACACGTTCGGCGATGCGCCAGCTGGCGCCGCTGGTGGCCAAGGCCAAGGGCGTGCAGGGCGACGACTACGTGGCGGTGATCCGCGCGCTCAAGCGCGACAAGATCGCCGACGACCAGCTTGAGGCCTACTACCGTGGCGTGATCGACCGGATCGATCCGATCATCCGCGAGCAGGGCATTGTCGATGTACCGAACCGGCCGATGCAGATGCGCCTGGGCTCGGCGGCGGAAAGCGCGGCACAGCCGGCGCCGCACTTCCTGCCGGCTCCGTTGGTCGGCAATACCGGCCAGCAGGGCCAGTTCGTGTTGCCGCTGGGCAATCCCGATGCCAGTGGCGGCAACAAGGAGCAGTACGACGACTTCAACTTCGGCGCGGCCGCGTGGACCCTGAGCGCGCATGAAGGCCGTCCTGGCCACGAGCTGCAATTCACCGCGATGGTCGAGCGCGGGATTTCGCTGGCGCGCAGCATGTTCGCCTTCAACTCGGTCAACGTCGAAGGCTGGGCGCTGTATGCCGAAGCGGAGATGGTGCCGTACGAGCCGCTGGACGGGCAACTGATCGCGCTCCAGCTGCGCTTGCTGCGTGCCGCGCGCGCGATGCTCGATCCGATGCTCAATCTTGGCCAGATCGACCGGGAACGGGCGCGGCAAGTACTCGAGAACGACGTAGGGCTATCACCGGCGATGGCGCGCCAGGAACTGGACCGCTACATGGTGCGGGCGCCCGGGCAGGCGGGCAGCTACTTCTACGGCTACACCCGCATCCTGGAATTGCGGATGCGCACGGAATTGGCGCTGGGAGCGGCATTTGACCGGCTGAAGTTCAACAACTTCCTGCTCGACCAGGGCCTGCTGCCGCCGGACCAACTGGCCAAGGCGGTGGAAACCCAGTTCATCCCAGCCCAGCAGCAGACGTCGCCGAAGCGCTAGCCACCCTTTAGTTCTTCCTTCCCCCGCATGCGCTGGAAGGTGCCCGCAGGGCGGATGGGGGGCAACGCCAATGACCACTACCCTGCCGCGTTCTTCACCAAGTCAGCGCGTCGGCGGCGGCACTTCCCGCGTCTGCGCTCCCGGCGGTACCCAGATCGCCACGCCGGCCGCATGTTTCTGCGTGGTCGGGATGCCGATGCCCAGCCCGCCACCCACATGGCCGCCAAAGCTGCCGGCGCCGAGCGAAACGCCGCCGCCGGAGCGGTTGGAGCCCACGCCCATCACCACGATGCCATTGGCACCGAGCTGGGCCGCCTCGCGCTTGAGCCGGGTCAGGGCGGCGTCGGTCTGGCCCTGGGTGCCGAAACCGGCCGCGCTGGTGGACTCGAGCTGGGCGATTTCCACCGAACCCACCGGTGCATTGGCATAGACCCGGACCAGCGCCGGGTCGATCGGAGCGCGCGGCGCACCGATCATCACTTTCGAGGAACTGGCGCAGCCCGCCAGTGCCAGGCTGGCGGCGACGGCGATCGCGAATGGCTTGTGCATGGTCTTGCCCTGATTAGTCTAGGAACCGGTTGGTCCAGCAAGCGGATCATCCCGCCACGGCACTGAATCGCGGCGGACTTGCGCGGCGGTCGGAGCAGCCTAACCCGGGCGGCGTGAGGTCACCGCCACGCCTGGCAACGTGACCAATGGCCAAGCGCGGACCGCGCCAACGCGTTAACGTGGCCACTATTTTCCGAATCGAGGTGGCACATGGGATTGATCAGCTTGCTCTGGGGCATCGTGGCACTGCTGTGGATGGTGCTGGCCTTCATCCCGCTGCTGGGGTGGGGCAACTGGTTCGTGATCCCGTTCGCCGCGCTCGGCGCGTTGATCGCGGCGATCGCCTTGTTGTTCACCTCGCCGGGCAACCGTGGCCGGGCCAAGGCCGGGCTGCTGATCAATGGCATCGTGATCGTGGTCGGGGTAGTTCGGCTGGGCCTGGGCGGCGGCGTGATCTGAGCAGTCCTGGCGCCTGCGACATGCCGCCGCAGGTGCCAGTCGGTGGCGATCGAGGCGTAAAATGATCGCCAGCCATCCCCCCCTTAGCGAGCACATGCCGCGACCGGATTCCCGATCGTCCGGCGCCTTCGATTCAGCATGATCATTCGTCCACGCCCCCACGGCTGGCAACTGCTGTACATCCTGCGCGGCTCGATCCTGCCGGCGGTGGCGCCCAAGGTGCTGACGATTGCCACGTTGTCGATCGCGGTGGCGGCCTTCGCCGAACTCGGCCGGCCGGACTGGATCAGCCGGATCTCGTCGACCCCGTTCAGCCTGTTGGGGCTGGTGCTGTCGATCTTCCTGAGTTTCCGCAACAGCGCCTGCCACGAGCGCTGGTGGGAAGGCCGCAAGCAATGGGGCCAGCTGATTTTCGAGTCGCGCAACCTGGCACGGCACTGCCGAACACTGTTGCCCGACGAGCCGGCCTTGCAGCGGCGGATCTGCTATCTGGCAGCCGGCTTTGCCCACGCACTGGCGGCGCGTCTGCGCGGGCGCGAGGTCGCGGCTGCGATGACGCCGTGGATCGAGGACGCAGATCGTGCGTGCCTGGCCGGGCATCCCAACCCGCCCGACCAATTGCTGGCCCTGATCGCCGAGGCCGCAGCCGAACCGCTGCGCGCCGGCCGCCTGGACCCCTATCTTTACGGTGTATTCGAAGCACGTTTGCAGGCCATGGCTGCGATCCAGGCGGGCTGCGAGCGCATCGTCGGCACGCCGCTGCCGTTTGCCTACACCTTGCTGCTGCACCGTTGCGCCTGGCTGTTCTGCCTGCTGCTGCCGTTCGGCATGGCCAGCAGCCTGGGCTGGGCGACGCCGGTGGTATCGGTGGTGCTGGCCTATGCCTTCTTCGGCCTGGACCAACTGGGCGAGGAAATGGAAGACCCGTTCGGGCTGGAGCCCAACGACCTGGCGCTGGACGTACTGGTACGCACCATCGAGATCGACTTGCGCGCCGCGCTCGGCGAACACCCGCTGCCCGAGCCATTGCTGCCACGCAACTACGTGCTGCAATGACCTTCGTTCCACATCCCTGACCAGGAGCCTGCCATGGCCCATCCTCACTACCGCCCCCGCCGCATGCGCCACGACGCGTTCTCGCGCCGGTTGATGCGCGAGAACACCCTGACTACTGACGACCTGATCTGGCCGGTGTTCGTGCATGCAGCTCCCGGTCGCACGCCGATCGCCTCGATGCCCGGGGTGGAACGCCTGTCGATCGACGAACTGCTGAAGGAAGCCGAGGTCGCGCTGGAGCTGGGTATCCCGGTGATCGACCTGTTCCCGGTGATCGACCCCTCCGGCAAGAGCCTGGACGCGGCCGAGGCCTGGAATCCCGACGGCCTGGCGCAGCGCGCGATACGCGCGCTGAAGTCGCGCTTCCCCGAGTTGGGCGTGATGACCGACGTGGCGCTGGATCCATACACCACGCATGGCCAGGACGGCTTGATCGACGACCGTGGCTACGTGCTCAACGACGTCACCGTCGACGCACTGGTGAAGCAATCGCTGTCGCATGCGCAGGCGGGCGTGGACATCGTCTCGCCGTCGGACATGATGGACGGCCGCATCGGCGCGATCCGCCGTGCGCTGGATGCCGACGCGCACCTGCATGTGCGCATCATGGCCTATTCGGCCAAGTACGCCTCGGCCTTCTATGGCCCGTTCCGCGACGCGGTCGGGAGTGCCGGCAACCTGGGCAAGGCCGACAAGACCACCTACCAGATGGACCCGGCCAACAGCGACGAAGCCCTGCGCGAGATCGCGCTGGACCTGGAGGAGGGCGCGGACATGGTGATGGTCAAGCCAGGCATGCCGTACCTGGATGTGCTGCGGCGGGTGAAGGACGAGTTCCGCGTGCCGACCTATGCCTACCAGGTCAGTGGCGAGTACGCGATGCTCAAGGCCGCGTTCGCAAACGGCTGGCTGGACGAGCGCAAGTGCGTGATGGAGTCACTGATCGCGTTCAAGCGTGCCGGCGCAGATGGCGTGCTCACCTATTTCGCGCCGCAGGTGGCGCGTTGGTTGAAGCTGGGGTGAGCCAGGAGCGTGGGCGGCGTCCCGACAGGCGGTGCGTAAAGCGCCGCCGCTCGGCGGCGCCAGACCAGGCGTGATGCCCGCCGGCGCCGCGCGCGCTCAGATGCCTGCACGAATACCCGCAGCGCCGAACACACTGCGCGGCTGGCCACTGGCGCGCTCGATCCCGGCATCGACGTACCACGACCACTTGCGCACGATCCGGCCGGACAGGTTGAGGCCGCCGCGCTGGCTGTTTTGCGGCAGATACTGGCCGCCCACGGAGAACCTGCTGTCTTGCGCTCCGACGAATCGGGCGGTGTAGCTGACATCCTCACCAGACAGGTAATGACGAGCCAACAGATAGCCGCCGGCCGAAAGTGCGCGTCCGGAGGCATCGAACGTCCGGTTCACGCGTACACCGGCTTCGGCGAACGTGGCGGTATGCGTGTCGCCACCCGCCTCAAGGCCCAGGCCGCCGGCACCGGCTTCACTGAAAGCATCCTGCCCATTGCGCAGTGCCCCCGTCGCCACGAACGGGGCGATGCCGGACGTGAGCGCGTAGCCGGCTTCGATACGCGCATGCATCACCGTATCCGTGCGGTGGCTGGTCAGCGTTTCCAGGGCGGTGCCGAGCAGCACGCTGCGCTCGGTATCCGCGTCCAGTTGGGCATAGCCCAGTACGCCGGTCAGGTAGGCCGCATCGGCGCCGAAGCGGCCGTACACCGCCAGGCCGGTGCTGCTGCCCTTGGTGTGGCCGGCCAGCGCGTCCAGGTCGGCGGTGTTGCGGCTGTGACTCAGCGCCGCGCCGAGCTTGACCCCATCGCTGAAGCGCAGGTCCGCGCCCAGCATGACGCCGTACTGGTGGAACCTGGCGCTGGCGTAGCCGGACTGGCGCAAGGTGCCGTCGGCGCCGGTGCTCTGGAACCAGAGGCCAGTGTCGGAATAGCCGCCGAGCGCATTGGCGCGTTCGGCCAGCAACAGCGCATCGGTGGAGGCCTGTTGCATCGCCAACACCCGGCTGGTGCCATGCACTTCACCCTCCAGGCTCCGTAGCGAAGCGAGAGCGGCGGCCGTGGTGGGGGCGCTCATCAAACTGGCGGTGGCGGCCACGATGGCGTCCTTGCCCTGGGTGTCGCCCTCGGCAACCCACTGGTCGGTTTCGGCGAGCAAGGCGTCGACGCGAGCGCCGACCTCGATCACCGCCGTGGGGGCCAGCGCCTGTGCCGATGCCGCAGCGACACTGCTGCGGGTGAGCGTGGTGCTGACGCTATCGGTGCCATAGGCGAGCGTGGCGGTATAGAAGAAGTCGCTGCCGTAGCTCACGTTGCCGAAGCTACCGCTGAGCGTGCCGGCCTTCAGCACCGTTTCGGTGCCGCTGGCCACGTAGTCGGTGGCGCTTGCCAACAGCTTCAGCGTTCCCTTCAGTGTGGCGTGTCCGGTCACGGTCAGGCCGCTGCCGATCTGCAGGGCGGTGGTCGCCGTGCTGCTGTTGACGCTGTAGTTGCCGTTGACGATGCCACCCCTGGATTCGAACGTCGCGCCGCTGGATACGCTTAGGTTCGAGCCCAGCGAGCCGGACAGCGCCAGCGTGCCGGCGGTGACGCTGGTGCCGCCGGTGTAGCTGTTGGCCCCGCTCAGGGCCAGGCGGCCGGCGCCGCTCTTGATCAGCGAACCACTGCCGCTGATATCGTTGCTGAAGGTGCTGTCGTAGCCATCGGTGACGTTGGCGGTAAACGCGCTGCCCAGCTGGCCTGGGCCTTGCACCGCCTTGCCCGCGTTGAGCATGCCCCAACCGTAGACGGCGTCCACGCCCGTATTGCCCAGATCGGTAGCAGTCGTGAGCAGGGTCTGCTGCACGTTGGATGCCGACATCCATGGGTAGGCCTGCCAGACCAGAGCGGCGCTGCCGGTCACGATGGCGGTCGCCGACGAGGTGCCGTTAACGCTGCCCTGGAAGGCGGTATCGCCCACGGCGGGAACCAGCAGATAGCCGGGCGCGACCAGGCACCATTGGGCTGCTTGCCCGCACTGGTTGGAGGTGGAGTCCAGCGCGCCGGGTTGCCCCTTGGCATCGATGCTGACGTTGGCCACGGCCAGCCAGTTGTTGGCGAACTTGGTCAGTTGCGCGGGAACGGCGGCCGGGTAATTGGCCGTGGTGGCGCCATTGTTGCCGGTGGAGGCCACTACCAGCGCGTCATAGGTCAGTACCGACTGCATGTACAGGCCCCAGCTCGAGGCGGTACGAGTTTCCTCCCCGGTGGCGGCCAGGGAGCCCAACGACAGATTGAACAAGCGCACCCCGGCACTGCCGAAGCGATCGATGGCGCTGCCGACTTCTTCGGAGGTGCAATAGTTGTTGTAGCAGACGCGGCCCCAGTAGAGCGAAGCGGCCGGTGCCACGCCACCCGAGAAACTGCCCGCTGCGGTGCCGGCGATTACCGCGCCCATCACGGTGCCGTGCCCGCGCATCGTATTCGTCGTGGGGTCGGTGCCTTCGCCGGTGAAGTCGACGTAGCTGGCGATCTTGCCGGTCAGCGGGGCATAGCCGTCGACCGGCGCATCGTCCAGTACCCCGACCTTGACCCCGGCCCCATCGAAACCCTGCGCATGGGCCACGGCCACGGTAGTGGGGACCAGGACATTGTCCTTGGTGCCCGCGTAGTCATAGTGATAAGTGCAGGGAAGCGCGCCGCCCTTATTGGTTGCGCTGGCATCCTCGCAGGTGGTTGCCACAGGCGTGGAGGTCGCAGGCGGCGTGGAGGTCGTCGGCGCCACCGGCGTCGTGACCGCGGCCGTCGGTGTGTCACGGACATTGCTCCCGCCGCCTCCGCCGCAAGCGGTCAGCGCAATGGAAGTCAGGATGGCGGTAGTAAGTAAAGAACGGTCCATTAAATCGGTACCTTGTATGTCGTCCACAACACTGGAGGACGCCCTAGAGATACCTATCAACGGCTGTCTAAGAGAATTCTTTAGCTGGCGGGCGGAATTAAATAATCCTTCCGAATATCATCGAAGGAACGTGAGGGGTTGTCGCTGACTAACCAGGTGCCTCAGCGATGGCGCGGACACTGCGCCGACGTGCGTGATGCGATTGTGCACATATTTATTTAATTCGTCGGAAAGCCATTTCATCGGCGGATGTAGCTGATTTCAGAAGATTTTTAGTATGGATTTAGCTGGAGTAGTGATGGGGTAGAGTTAAAATGAGGAACTGCGTCACTATTCATGCGTAACGGTTATCTTTAAGGAAATAATTTAGATTTGATGGAAATTTTTATAAACGGACCGAACGCGCGATTGTGCGCAGAGTTACCTCCCGCGCAGAGTTTGTTGTGTCAGTTTTTTGGCGCGCATCCAGGGTTGCCTCTAGATGCGCGATGTTATGAAAAACATTACAGCGAGGCGGAAACGGAGCGGCGCGTCACATAAATAATTCGCGAATGCCGCTGCGTGACAAGAACTGACGCAGATGGGCACGGCACGCTCGGCAGGCGTCTGTTCGCCGACTAACCTGCCGCTGCCGACGTCGTCGATGGGGTTCCATCCCGCCGACGTGTTCAACCCGGGTGACTGGCGTCAGATCTCGTGCGGAGCGGCCGTCATACGCGGGTCGCCGCCTCCGCTTCACCGCAAACGGCCTCACACGCTCTAGAATCGCGGGCCCGATCGTCGATCCCCACCGGCGCAAGCGCATTGCCGATGCTCAAGAAGGTCCTGTTCCAGCTGCACTGGTTTCTGGGCATCAGCGCCGGCTTGGTGCTGTCGGTGATGGGGCTGAGCGGCGCCACGCTGGCGTTCGAGGACGAGATCCTGCGCTGGGCCAATCCGCCGCTGGCCGAGGTGGCAGCCCGTCACGCCGCTGGCGAGGCGCCGTTGCCGCTGGCAGCGCTGGCGCGCCGGCTGGATCTGGGCGGCGAACACGTGCCCACCCGGATGCTGGTCGACCCCACCGGCACACGTCCCTCCAATGTGCGCCTGGCTGGCCGTGGCAGCGCACGCCTGTACTTCGATCCCTACACCGGCCAACTGCTGCCAGAGCCGCGACTGAACAGCTTCTTCGATTTCACCGAGAACCTGCATCGGCGGCTGGTGGCCGGGGAGCGTGGTCGGGCCGTGACCGGCGCGTGCGTGATCATCCTGCTGTTCTTCTGCCTTTCGGGGCTATACCTGCGCTGGCCGCGGCAGTGGTGGAGCTGGCGTGCCTGGTGGGCGGTGGAATGGAAGCGTCAGGGCCGCAGCTTCCTGTGGAGCCTGCATTCGGTGATTGGCACCTGGTGCCTGCTGATCTACCTGTTGATCGCGCTGACCGGGCTGTACTGGTCCTACGGTTGGTACCGCCAGGGCCTGGTCGCGGTACTGGGAGGGGAGCCGGCCGGTGCCGGCGGTGGTCGCGCGGGCGACGCGGGCGGTAAACCCCCCGCGCTGGATTACACCCGGCTGCAGCGCGTGCTGGACGGCGAACCGGGCGTGCGCCATGCCTATCTGGATCTGCGCCTGCCCGTCCGCAGTGGGCAGCCGCTGGTCGCCCGCTATCTGCCCAGCGATCCCGCGCACGGCCGTGCCTTCGACGCAGTGGAGATCGATCCGGCCACAGGCCGCATCGAGCGTCGCGTGCCCTACGACCAACAGCCGGTAGGGCGCAAGCTGCTGACCAGCATGTTCGCCTTGCATTCGGGCAGCTTTTTCGGCCTGCCGGGGCGTGTGGTGGTGATGCTGGCAAGTCTGTGCATGTCGTTGTTCTTCGTCACTGGCTGGATGTTGTATCTGGACCGGCGACGCAAAAAACGCCAGTTGCGCGCCGCGCGCGACGGCTTGTCGTTGGCCCGGGGCGGCAGCGACGAACCTTGGCTGGTGGGCTTTGCCAGCCAGAGCGGCCTCGCCGAACGCCTGGCCTGGCAGGCCGCCGGCCAATTGCAGGCGGCGGGACTGCCGGTAGAGGTACGGCCGCTGGCGCAACTGGACGGCGAGACACTGCGGGCCACACGCCGCGCACTGTTCGTACTCAGTACCTTTGGCGATGGCGAGGCGCCCGATGCCGCGCGCGGCTTCGAGAAGAAGGTATTGCGGCAGGCGCAGGCGCTGCCCGAGCTTGGCTATGCGCTGCTGGCGCTGGGCGATCGCCAATACGCCCGCTTCTGCGGCTTTTCG
>JAATFS010000188.1 GCA_015655035.1 Lysobacterales bacterium
GCTGGTTCGGCGCTGCCTGTGCGGTGGCCACTACCTTGCGGCAGGCGCCGCGTATCGCACGCGATCCGCATGCAGCAGCGCACCTGGGGGTGGTCGACGCGACCTTGGCGGCCGCCGGCGCGTTGCTGCGGCAACTGGCGGCGCGGATAGATGCCCACCCGACTTCCGCTCACGTACGCGAGGTGTTGCAGGTGCGCAGCGTGGTCGAGGCAGCTGCGCGCGAGGTCGTCGATCGGGTCGGTCGCGCGCTCGGTGCAGGTCCGCTGTGCAATGACCGCGAACACGCGCAACGCTGCGCTGACTTGCTCACATTCATTCGCCAGCATCATGGCGAGCGCGACTGGCAAGCGCTGGGCGAGCGTTGCCATCAGGAAGATTTGCCGTGGCGGATCTAGCCGGCGATCCCATTGTCGGCTTCGGCACGCCGGAGTGGGAGTGGCGTGCCGACGCGCATTTGCACGCCCTGCCCCGCACCACGCTTGCCGCGTTGCTCGGTGATGCGTCGCGATTGGTGGTAGTGGCGCCACATCCGGATGACGAGGTGCTTGGATGCGGTGGACTCATCGCCGCTACCTGCCCCAGCGGCCGCGAAGTGCTATTGCTTGCGCTCAGTGACGGCGAGCAGGCCTATCCGCAGGAGCCCGCCTGGCAGCCCTCGGTATTGGGTCCGGCAAGAAGGCGCGAACTGGAGCGGGCTGCCGAACGCCTGGGGCTGCCTACAGACGCCGTGATCCATCTGGGATTCGGCGATGGAGCGCTTGCGCAGGCTGCAAGCGCCATCGACGAGGTATTGGATACGCACTTGCGCGACGGCGATCTGGTACTGGTCACCTGGCGCCGGGATGGGCATCCAGACCATGAGGCCGCCGCCAAGGTGGCAATCGAGGTAACCCGCCGACGGGGCATTCGCTTGGTGCAGTATCCGGTGTGGGCGTGGCATTGGGCGCGTCCGCAGGATGCGCTTTTTACCGTGCTGGATGCCGTTCGTCTCGAGTTGCCTGCCCCGGCAGCGCAGGCGAAGCGCCAGGCCCTGGAGTGCTTTTCGACCCAGCTCGGCCAGTGCGATCCGCCAGTGCGAGCTCCCATCCTGCCATCGCATGTGCTGGAGCGTTTCCAGCGCTCTTATGAAGTTTTCATTATATGAGTCGTCCTGCGGGCATCGACTTCAATCGCCTCTACGCAGATGCCGATCCTTTCGGTTATCGCACACGTTGGTACGAGCAACGCAAGCGCAACCTGATGATGGCGGCGTTGCCACGCGAGCGGTTCGCACGTGGCTGGGAATTGGGTTGCTCCAATGGCGAACTCACGGCCGCGCTGGGCGAGCGTTGCGACGCTTTGCTGGGCACGGACATATCGGCGCAGGCGATTGCGTTGGCGCGCTTGCGCGTGGGGCCGGTTTCCAGGGTCGTGCTGGAGCAGGCGACGCATCCGGCGGTATGGCCATCGGGACAATTCGATCTGATCGTCTTCAGCGAGGTCGGCTACTACTTCGAGCCTGGCGCATTTGAACAGACCGTGGCCGCCTTGCGTGGGTCTTTGGCTGTAGATGGCTGTCTGCTGGCGTGCCATTGGCGGCATCCTTTTGAAGGTGCGCAGCGCAGCGCCGAAGAGGTGCACCTGGCGTTGCAGCACAGCCTCGCCCTGCCCTCGGCCTGCCGCTACGACGACTCCGATTTTATTCTGCAAGTCTGGGCACCGGATCCTTCGGTGGCGCAGCAGGAGGGTTTGCGATGATCGGAGTCATCATTCCGGCTCACAACGAAGAGCGCCTGATCGGGCGCTGCCTGCGCTCGGTCAATGAAGCGGCCAGGCACCCACAGCTAGGAAATGAGCCGGTCCGGATATTCGTGGCGCTGGATCGCTGTGTCGATCGCACCGGAGAAATTGCCCGCGCACTGGGGGCGACCACGATCGTGGTGGACGGCGGTGTCGGTGCGGCACGCGCCGCCGCCGCGGATGCCGCATTGGCCCAGGACGCGCGATGGTTGGCCATGACGGATGCCGATAGCACGGTGCCGGACGATTGGCTGAGCGCGCAGCTGGCCTGCGGCGCGGATGCATTCTGTGGAGTGGTCGAGGTCTCCGATTGGAGCGAGCATTGCGCCGCGACGCGTAAAATGTTCGCATTGCGCGAACGCCGATGCGACGGCCACAGCCATGTGCATGGAGCCAACCTCGGCGTAAGCGCAGCGGCGTATCGCGCCGCCGGCGGATTCGCACCGTTGCTCTGCCACGAGGATGTCGCCCTGGTCGAAGCGCTGGTGGCCAGCGGCGCCCGGATCGCGCGCCGTGGAGCCCCTTCGGTGGCGACCAGCGCCCGGCGTACAGCGAGGGCACCGCTGGGATTCAGTCACTACCTGCTGCTGCTGGAGGAATCGCTGGGAGCTGCGCGGCCGGAGCCTTTCGAACATTGATGGATGTCTACATCCAGCAGCGTTGACGGCACGGCTTCATCGCCGCGCGATTTGGCGAGACAATCGGTGCATGAGCGTTCACGAAATCACTCCGGCCGAGGCCTGGCGCCGCAGCGCACAGGGCGCAGTTTTGATCGATATCCGCGAAGCGCATGAACGTGTTTCCGGACAGGCAGAGGGGGCGCGGAGTATCGACAAGGCTTCGTTGGAGGCCGATCCACGGCTACATCTTCCAGAACAGGACGTCGAGCTGGTGCTGATCTGCCAGAGCGGCAAGCGTTCGGCGGATCTGGTCGAGACGCTAGCGGCACGAGGGTATCGCCGGCTGAGTTCGGTGGCGGGCGGTACCGCCCGCTGGGCGCGCGAGGGACTGCCATTGGTGAGGCCGCAATTGCCGCCCGGCCAGCATGATTTCCTGGAGCGCTATTCGCGGCACCTGCGACTGCCGCAGATCGGCCTGCATGGGCAACGGCGGCTGGCTGACGCGCGGGTGCTGATGATCGGCGCCGGTGGCCTGGGATCGCCGGCTGCGTTCTACCTGGCGGCGGCCGGCGTGGGCCATCTGCGCCTGGTCGACGACGATGTGGTCGACCGCAGCAATCTGCAAAGGCAGATCTTGCATACCGACGACGATGTGGGCGTGGCCAAGGTGGTTTCCGCGGCGCGCCGACTGGGCGCGCTCAATCCCACGGTCGAAGTGGAAGCGGTGGCCGAGCGGCTCAGCGTCGGTAACGTCGAGCGTCTACTCCAGGACGTGGACGTGGTAATCGATGGTTCGGACAATTTCGCCGCGCGTTACTTGCTCAACGATGCTTGCGTCAAATTGGCCAAGCCATTGGTCTACGGCGCGGTCCAGCAGTTCGAGGGGCAGCTCAGCGTATTCGACGCCGGCCGCCAGCGCGGCCAGGCGCCCTGCTACCGCTGCCTGTTTCCCGAGCCGCCTCCGGCCGAGTTCGCGCCCAGTTGCGCCGAAGCCGGCGTGCTGGGTGTGTTGCCGGGAATCATCGGCCTATTGCAGGCCACCGAGGCGATCAAGCTGTTGCTGGGCATTGGCGAGTCGCTCGCAGGCCGTGTGCTTGGTTTCGATGCGTTGTCGATGCGCTTCCGCGAGCTGCGCCTGCGGCCCGACCCGGCCTGCCCGATATGCGCCGAAGGGATTCCATTCCCCGGCTACATCGACTATCCGGCGTTCTGTAATACGCCGTCGGAGTGAGCGTCGGTCATGTCGGCGCGTAGACGATAACGGGGAGGACCTCGCCTACCTCGAAACGTCGGCGATCTTCCGGTAACACGATCAGCACGTTGCTGTCGGCTGCGCCGCGTAACAAGTGCGAGGCGTCCGCTGGATTGGGGATGACGGTCAGCAGGCCATCGTCGTTACATTGCAGCCGGCCGCGCAGGAACTCGAGCCGGTCGTGGCGCTTGTGCCAGGGCGCGCCAAGCGCTGCACGCCAGCGCACCCGGGGTTCCGTCCTGCCCTGTAACCCATCGAGCAGCGGTTGACCGAAGACGTTGAACGTTGCCAGTGCCGACACCGGGTTGCCGGGCAGGCCCAGCACCAGGCATCGGCCAATCTGGCCTAGGATCACCGGCATGCCCGGGCGCATGCGAACCTTCCAGAAATGGATCTGGCCGAGTTCGGCGATCAATGCCGGCAGATGGTCCTTCTCGCCGGCCGACACCCCACCGCTGGTGATGACCACATCGAACGCGTCCGCAGCATCTTCGAGCAGGCTGCGGATGCGGGCGGGGTCATCGGGCAGTGTGGGCCATGCGGTCGGGGCATACCCGAGCAGGCGCAACTGCGCGAGCAGCAGGTCGCGATTGCCGTTGTAGATCTGGCCTGGGGCAAGCGGTATACCGGGCTCGACCAGCTCATCGCCGGTCGTCAGTACCGCGACCGTCGGCCGGGACGAGACTGCGATCTGGGAGATGCCTAGCGCGGCGATCAGCCCGATGCGGGCCGGTGTCAGCGTCTGTCCCGCCTGGATCAC
>JAATFS010000471.1 GCA_015655035.1 Lysobacterales bacterium
GATTCGGCCACGTCCTGGCCCGGCGCCTCGCGATCGAAGTTGGAGCCGGTGCGCAGCACCGCCACGCGGCGGAAATCCACCCGCCCGGCCTCGGCACCGTGCTTGAGTGCGGTCAGCGTAGCGTTGTCTTCCATCTGCGTGGTACAGACCTGCGCCTTACCGTCGCTGATCACTGCGGTCTGCGTGGCCATCGCCGCAGCCAGGGTCGAGCCGTGCCAGTAGGTATCCGAAGACAGCGTGTCGCAGATGCTTACCGGAGGCGGCGCATTGCCGGGCGCGGCGCGATAGCGGGCGCGGTAGCTGCGCGCGGCGTCGCTATCGACCAGTTCGACATTCCGGGTCAGTGCGAACGCGCGCTGCAACAGCGGCTCGTCGAGCTGGTACAGCTCGGTGGCGGCGTTCCAATCGCCTTTCTCGCCGGGCCTGGCCGCCCCCAGTGCCAGGATGCTCGAGTCCCAGCCGGCAGGCGCCTGGCGCGGGTCCAGTGCGTAGTTCAGTCCGCCATCGACGACGTAGCGGGCCCAGTGAGCCGAGCCCAGGGTGCCGAAGGCGGGATCGATGCCGCCGATGCCGGCGATCACCACGTAGCTATGGCGTAGATCGAACTTTTCCGACAGCACCAGGGCGGTGGTGACGCTGGCCGCGTTGGCATAGCCCATGTCGGTGGTGAGCAGGCATAGTCGCGCATCTTCGGTGCAGTGCACAGCGGGATAGCGGGGCGCCAGTCCGGGTACGGGGATCGCGCGTGTCAGCGGTTCGTGTTCCAGCCATGGCTTGGCTTCGCCGTCGAACATGGTGATCACCAGTACTTGCGGTGCGATCGGTGCGGCGAGGGCGAGCGACGGCAGGGTACACAGCAGCAGGAGCGCAAGGCGGTGCGCTGTATCGCGGGCGTGGGGCATGGGCGTGAGCGGGCGGGTGGGGTGGGGACACTGTAGCGAGTTGGCGGGGTCTGGTGGGACGGTGATCCGTCATCGCGCGGGCGCGAATCACTTTTTTTGTCTTGCAAAAAATAACCAAAAGCGCCTTCGCCCGACGCGAGCCGGTGCGATAAAGCCGCACCGGTGCCCTGCGCTCCTCTGCGGAAGTGGCATTTATCCTTTTCCGGAACGGCACCCAAACCCACTTCGTCCACACAGGGCGCCTCTTCGGCCACCTCCACCTGCGGTGCTCGGCTCGCTTTGAGGGCGAGGTAGGTCAAGGTCAAAATCTGAGCTAGAGCAACAGCAACAGCGAGGCGGTGGCCAAGTGCGAGTAGTTCGGGTGTTTTCCTGGACCTCTTTCAATGTGTTGAACGCATGTCTTTTGGAACGGGGCTGTAATGGCATCGTCATGAGCCTTTACGTCGTTCCACGGGCTGGGCCACACTGCGGCGATATTCAGCTGTCCCAACGTGCCCCGGCGCGATTTGGACGCTGAATGGCTCCCTCCTCCAGCGCGTCCCCTATGCCCACGAGTTCGCTTGCTTTTTTGTTGGGCCGGCTACGCCCGGTCGCTGTGTTCTTCCTGGTTGGCCTGGTGTTGCTGAGCGTGTCCCGCCTGGGACTGGCGGCGTGGCACGGGCCGGCGGTTTCTGCGGTGCAGGGATGGATGCCGGTGATGCTGCACGGCGTGCGGGTGGACCTGGCTACGCTGTGTCTGCTTTACGGCGTGGCCGCGATCCTGGCGCTGCTGTTGCCACGCGATGGGAGGCTGGGGCGAATCTGGAGCGCGGTGCTGAGGGTGTGGTTGACGCTGGTGATATGCGTGCTGGCGTTCATGGAGCTGTCTACGCCCTCGTTCATGAGCGAATACGGCCTGCGCCCCAATCGCCTGTTCGTCGAATACCTGATCTATCCACGTGAAGTCGCCAGCACCCTGATCAAGGGGCATGCCCTCAGCCTGTTCGTCGGCATCGCGGTAGTGACGTTGATCGGTTGGGCCATGTGGCGATTGGCGGGGAACCTGCTGGCACGGCCGGTGGCTGGGCGCAGTCATCCACTATGGCGGGGACTGGCGGCGTTCATGCTGTTGTTGGCAGCGACCCTGGGCGTGCGTTCCAGCATGGGCCATCGCCCGCTCAATCCGGCGATGGTCGCTTTCAGCGTGGACCCGACCGTCAACGTGCTGCCGCTGAACTCGCTCTATTCGGCGGCCTACGCCAGCCTGTCCCTGTTGCGTGAAAGCGACACCTCGCGCTTGTACGGCAGCATGCCGCTGGCGCAGGTGGTGGCCGAACTGCGTGCCGATGGTGGGCTGCCGGCCAGCGCCTACGTGTCCAAGCAGCTACCGACGCTGGCATTGCGGCCACCCCTGTATCGGGGCCGGCCGCGCAATCTGGTGATCGTGCTGGAGGAAAGCCTGGGCGCGCAGTTCATAGGCAGCCTGGGCGGCCTGCCGCTGTCGCCCAACTACGACCGGCTCAGCCGCCAGGGCTGGGCGTTCGACCAGCTTTATGCCACGGGCACGCGCTCGATCCGTGGTATCGAGGCAGTGGTGACCGGCTTCACGCCGACACCTGCCGCGTCGGCGGTGAAGGAACCGCGCAGCCAGCGCGATTTCTTCACCCTGGCCGAGGTGCTGGGGCGGCATGGCTACGACACCACGTTCTACTACGGCGGTGAGAGCCACTTCGACAATATGCGTGGGTTCTTCCTCGGCAATGGCTTCAGCCGTATCGTCGATCAGAACGATTTCGCCGATGCGGCCTTCACCGGCTCATGGGGCGTGTCAGACGAAGATCTGTTCGCCAAGGCCGATGCTCAGTTCCGAGGGTTGCACGCCAAAGGCAAGCCGTTCTTCGGGCTGGTGTTCAGTTCGAGCAACCACGATCCGTTCGAGTTTCCCGACGGGCGCATCGACTTGTACGAGCAGCCCAAGCAGACCCGCAACAACGCGGCCAAGTATGCCGACTACGCCATCGGCGAGTTCTTCAAGAAGGCGATGGCCTCGCCGTACTGGAACGACACCGTGTTCCTGGTCGTGGCCGACCACGACTCGCGTGCGTTCGGCAAAAACCTGGTGCCGATCTCGAACTTCCATATTCCCGGCCTGATTCTCGGCGGTGGTATCGCCCCACGCCGCGACGACCGCATCGTTAGTCAGATCGACCTGCCGCCGACGCTGCTGTCGCTGATCGGGATCGGCGATCCCACGCCGATGCTGGGTCAGGACCTGACCGATCCCAGGCGCTTGCAGCCCGGACGTGCACTAATGCAATACGACCGCAACTTCGCGCTGATGCAGGGCAACCAGGTAGTGGTGTTGCAGCCGGGCAAACCGGCGGACAGTTTCACCTACGACGCCAAGGCAGGACGGTTGACGGCGTCGTCGTCGTTGCCGACGCAGGCGCGCAAGGCGCTGGCCTATGCGCTGTGGGGCACCGTGGCCTACGAGCACGGCCTGTACCGGTTGCCGTCGGTAAAACGCAAATAGGCCAGGGGAGGGTCGGCGCCGGCCGGCGAGGCCGCCTGGCCGCAGATGCCTCAATTGGTGGCCAGGTATCCGCCATCGACCGGCAGGCTGACTCCGGTGATGAACGAGGCCTTGTCCGACAGCAGGAATGCCACTGCGGCGCCGACTTCTTCCGGTTCGCCCAGGCGCCGGATTGCCTGCGGGTCGGTGATGGCCTTGATGAATTGTTCGGAAGAGCCGGCGAGCAATTTCGATTTGATGGCATTGGGCAGGACCGCGTTGACGCGGATGTTGACGTCGCCGTTCTCGGCCGCGGCGGTCTTGGTCAAGCCGATGATCGCGTGCTTGGTCGCCGAATAGATGCCAGCGGAGGGCAGGCCGGTCACGCCCGCGACCGACGAGATGTTGACGATGCTGCCGCCGCCTTGCGCGCGCATGACCTTCAGCGTGGCACGCAGGCTGCGGAACACCGATTTCAAGTTGATGTCGTTGGTCAGGTCCCACGTCTTGTCATCGCTGTCGATGAGTGTTGCCTTGGGACCGATGCCGGCATTGTTGACGGCAAAATCGATCCTGCCGGTGACTGCCAGCGTGGTCGCGATCAGCGCATCGATATCCGCCTGCGAGGTCACGTCCACCTGCAGGAACTGCGCCGAGCCGCCTGCCTTGATGATGTCCTCGGCCAAGGCATTACCTTCGGTGGCCGCACTGGCGAGGTCGCTGATTACCACATGCGCGCCTTCTTCGGCCAACACCCTGGCGATGCCCTTGCCGATGCCATTGGCGGCACCCGTGACGAAACCGATCTTGCCTGAGAGTAGCGCGGTCATGCGAAGTCCTGTGCCTGTTGCCTAGTGGGGGATGTGAGGCTCCCGTGCCATCTGTCGGTGGACGCCTGCACATAGGAGGTGAGTGCGCAGCTGCTCGTGGCGGGCGACGTCAGTCCCGGGCGCGGCTCCGGCAGCGACCATCGCGAGCACGGGTGGAGTATTGCAGAAGTCACTGCGATGAATCGGCGACAGAAGCGCGCATCGGTGGAACGCTCTCTCGTTGTGCCGGGTCTGTCTGCTTCAAGGATTGTGAGTTGAGTCCGTTTGCACAGGGGTGCAACGGAGTACATTGGCCCAGCAGCGAGGTGCGCTGCCCTCACCCGACGCAATGCAACGCACGTAGCCACGGCGCGCATCGGGCTCACGCTCTCGTCGCGCTCGCCAGGAGTTGCCGCATGAATACCCCGTCGCTATCCCTCACCAGATCTGACGTGCAGATCGCTACGGGAGGACGCAGAGCCTATCTCGTCGGTAGCGGCATCGCGGCACTGGCCGCGGCCGCATACCTGATCAAGGAAGGTGGTTTCGCTGGCAGCGCCATCACACTGCTGGAAGAGGCCCAGGACTACGGTGGCAGCCTTGATGCCAAAGGCAATCCCCGCGATGGCTATGTGATGCGCGGTGGGCGCATGTTCGAGGAAAAATTCAACTGCACCTACGATCTGCTGTCCTTCATTCCGTCGATCAGTGATCCGGCCAGGACCGCGAAAGAGGAGTTGATGACGTTCCACCAGGAGTTCTTCTGGAACGACAAGGCGCGCCTGGTGGCCGGTGGCGAGATCGTGGACGTGTCCGACCTGGGCTTTGGCGAGAAGGACCGGATGGACCTGGTCGCGCTGTGCGCCACGCCGGAGGCCGCGCTGGGCACCAAGACCATCGAAGGATGGTTTCGCACGGAGTTCTTCGAGAGCAATTTTTGGTTCATCTGGTGCACGACGTTCGCGTTCGAGCCGTGGCACAGCGCGGTCGAGTTCAAGCGCTATTGCCTGCGTTTCAGCCACCTGTTCGCGACCATCGACACCATGGCCGGGATCTACCGCACGCAGTTCAACCAGTACGACGCGATGGTCAGGCCGATCGTCAGTTGGTTGCAAGCACATGGTGTACGCCTGGAGCTGGGCGCGGAAGTCACCGACATCGATATCGATGTCGGTCGTCACGCCAAGACCGCGACGCGCCTGCATTACACCCAGGCCGAACAACAGCACACGATCGAGCTGACCGAGCAGGACCTGGTGTTCGTCACCAATGGTTCGATGACCGCCGATACGTCCTACGGCTCCAAGGACACCGTGCCGGTGCTGAAGACGGAGAAAACCGGGAGCGCGTGGACGCTGTGGCAGCGCCTGGCGGTAAAGGCCGATGATTTTGGCCACCCTTCCGCGTTCGATCTGGACATCACCCGGACCAAGTGGGAGTCCTTCACGGTCACGGCGGACGACTCGACCTTTTTCGATCTGCTCGAAGCCTTTTCCGGCAGCGAGGCCGGCAAGGGCGGATTGGTGACGATCAAGGATTCCAACTGGCTGCTGACGGTGGTGCTGAACCACCAGCCGCATTTCCACCAGCAGCCCAAGGACGTCTGGGTGTGGTGGGGCTACGGCTTGTTTCCGGACCGCCCGGGCAACTACGTGCGCAAGCCGATGAGCGAATGTACCGGCGCCGAGATAGTGACCGAGTTGCTGGCGCATCTGCGCTTTTCCGACAGCACCGTGCACATTCTGGAAACCTCGCGGATCGTGACCGCGATGATGCCGTACATCACCAGCCAGTTCATGCCGCGCACCGGCACCGACCGGCCGAAGGTGATCCCCAAGGGCGCGCGCAACCTGGCCTTCATCGGCCAGTACTGCGAGATTCCTGACGACGTGGTGTTCACCGTCGAATACTCGGTGCGCTCGGCGCAGACCGCAGTGTTCGGGCTGCTCGATCTGGATCGCAAGGTATCGCCGTTCTACAAGGGCCAGCACGATCCACGCGTGCTGCTGGATGCGTGGAAAGTGATGCACCGCAAGTGAGCGCCGGTGCCGGGTCCGGTTTCCAACTATTTCCTACGCAGCGGTATTGCATCGCCCACATCCTCTTCGAAGGTCGCGCTAAAGCGTAATCTCTCTCAAAATCCCGCCACCGCGCCATCGCTGCGCGGGTCCGCCGCGCCGGCCAGGGTGCCGTCGGCCTCGCGTACCAGCGCACCGGCGTGTCCCATCACCGAGGTGAAGTTCGGCAGCAGTTCCACCGCATGTCCGGCCTCGCGCAGTGCATGTATCACTGCCGGGTCGAAGCGGTTCTCCAGCTTCAGTGAGGTGCTGTCTTCGCCCCAGGTGCGGCCGAGTAGCCAGCGTGGTGCGGTGACGGACTGTTGCAGCGATTGGCCGAAGCGGGCGTAGCGGGTGAACACGGCGGCCTGGGTCTGTGGCTGGCCTTCGCCGCCCATGGTGCCGTAGCTCATCACCCGGCCGTCGTCGAACACCGCCAAGGCGGGATTGAGGGTGTGGAAGGGTTTGCGTCCGGGCCTGAGCGCGTTCCAGCCATCGCGCGCGAGGCGGAAGCTGCAACCCCGGTTCTGCCAGGTGATGCCGGTGTGCGGTAGCACCAGGCCAGAGCCGAACTCGAAGTAAGTGGACTGGATGCAGCTGACCGCCTGGCCACGCCCGTCAATGGCGCCAAACCAGGTGGTGTCGCCGGCCTGCGAGGGTTGCGGCCAGGGCAGTGCGTGGGCCGGGTCGATCCGCGCGGCCAGCGCGTCAAGTTGTTCGCAGTCGTCGAGCAGCGCCTGGGGATCGAGCGACATATAGGCGGGATCGCCGACATGCGCATCGCGGATCAGGAAGGCTTGTTTAGTGGCTTCGATCAAGCCATGCAGATGGTCGAAGCCGTCGGCGTGCTCGGTGTGGAGACGGTCGAACAATGCCAGGATCAGCAGCGAGGCCAGGCCCTGGGTGGGCGGGGCGTGGTTGTAGACGGTGGCGTCGCGCAGGCGCACGTTCAGCGGCACGCTGGCGTCGGCACGGTGGGCGTGCAGGTCGGCCAGGGCGAGCGGGCTGCCGA
>JAATFS010000057.1 GCA_015655035.1 Lysobacterales bacterium
CTGGCACAGCAGCACAAAAACGAAGTCCAGCAGGTATTGCAAGGAGGAACGATAAAGCAGCAGCTCAACGTGCGCCGCCGGATCGTGAGCGGACACGGCCAGTGAGGCATCGGCCATGGCACGCAGCGGATTGGCGGTATGCCGGGTAATCGACACCAGTGTGCCACCGGCGGCCTGGAATTGGCGCGCCACCTGGGTGACCTGCGGCAGCCGGCCGAATTCGGAGAACATCAGCAGCACGTCGCCTTTGCGTACCGCCGACAGGGTGGACATCAACAGGATGGGATCGGCGTGATGCAATGCGAGCACGCCGAGCAGCGACAGGCGCATGGCGAACTCGCGCGCGAACAGGCCATCGTCGCCGAGCCCGCAGACGAACACCTTGGGCGCGGTGTGGAGCATGGCCAGGATTGGCTCGATGGTGACACGCGGATTGAGCAGGCGGGTTTCTTCTTCGGCGGCG
The DNA here is from genome assembly GCA_015655035.1 of Lysobacterales bacterium. GTDB lineage: Bacteria > Pseudomonadota > Gammaproteobacteria > Xanthomonadales > Xanthomonadaceae > JAATFS01. Next base: position 464 of record JAATFS010000057.1, read on the forward strand.
GCCTTGCTGTCGCGCAGCGATTGTTCGAGCCGGTCATAGGCGTCGTCCGGGGACGCCGGGGGAGCTGGGCGGCGTGGTGGGCCGTTGCCGGCACGGGCAATGGCTTCACTTACCGAGTATTTCAGGTCGGGATAGCCTTTGAAACCCAGTTTCTGGCTGAACTTGACTACGCTGGACTGGCTGATGCCGAGCGCGCTGGCCAGTTGTTGCGAGGAGTAGTCACGCAGCAGGTGGGCGTTGTCGAGGATGAAATCGGCGATACGCCGCTCGATCGCGGACATGCGGTCGCGTTCGGAACGTATTTTCACCAAGGGCGGCATGAGGATGTCGCCTTGAAAAAAAGGGGAGTGACGCGGTCGCAGGAAACCCGAGCAGGAGATTGCCATTGCCGTTGCATCTGGCTTTTGATTTTCGGGCTTCCGTTAAGGCCCGCCGCTGCAAAAGGAAGGTTGAAAAGCAAGGCAAGAGCAAAGGAAAAATCACGAGCAACAGCAACAGCAACAGCAACAGCAATCAGTGCCGATACTGGTATTGCCTTCGCGCTCATCGCGGCAGCAATTCTAGGCCGTGGATCTGGCGAATGCCCAGGCCCGGCGCATCGGAGATGCTGATCTCCGATTCGTTGAAGAGCACACCGCCTTCCACCGGGTTGAACAGGCCCAGCGACGGGCCGTCGAGATCGACCTTGGTGATGATGTCGGCCTTGGCGACGGCCAGGTGTACCGCAGCCGCTACGCTGATGCTCGATTCGATCATGCAGCCGATCATGCACTGCATCCCGTACAACGCAGCGATGTCGGCAATTCGGATTGCGTTGGACAGGCCGCCGGTCTTCATCAGCTTGATGTTGATGATGTCCGCCGCGCGGCGCTGGATCAGGTCGAATACCTGGGCGGGGGCGAATACGCTTTCATCCGCCATCACCGGCGTGTTGACACGCTCGGTGACGTACTTCAAACCGTCGATGTCCGACGCCTTGACCGGCTGCTCCAGCAATTCAAGCACCACGCCGGCCTCTTCCAGCGTGTGCATCGCGTAGACCGCCTGTTTGGCGGTCCAGCCCTGGTTGGCGTCCAGCCGCAGCAGGGCGCGGCCCTCCACTGCCGCGTGGATGGCCTTGACTCGCTCGATGTCCAGGCCGATGTCCTTGCCGACCTTGATCTTCAGCGACTCGAAGCCGCGATCGATCGCCGACATCGAATCGGCCACCATCTTGTCGATGTAGTCGACGCTGATGGTGATGTCGGTGGTGATCACCGGATCGCCGCCGCCGAGCATCTGGTACAGCGGTGTGCCGTACAGCTGTGCCCACAGGTCGTACACCGCGATTTCCACCGCCGCCTTGGCGCTGGTGTTGCGTTCCATCGTGCCCTGGATCAGGCCGGTGATGCGGTTTAGGTTGGCGATGTCTTCGCCTATCAGTCGCGGTTTGATGAAGCAGTCGATCGCGGCGATGATCGAGCCAAGGGTATCGCCGGTGATCGGTGCGGTGGCCGGCGCCTCGCCGTAGCCGATGTGGTCGCTGTCGGTGTGGATCAGGACCACCACGTCCTCGACCATCTCCACGGTGCGCAGCGCGGTCTTGAACGGGGTCTTCAGCGGCACGCGCAACATGCCGAGCTGGATATCGGTGATCTTCATTCGTGGGCAATCGGTCGGAGGCGCTGGATGCGGGAAATATGCTCGATGAATGGCTTGCCACCGCCGAGCAGCAGTGGTTCGAGCGGGGTGACCGACACGCCGTTGAGGTGCGCGCGCTGCAGCTCGCCACCGCTGTCGCGGTAGCCGGCACCGGCAACGTCGTGGATCACCCAGGTCTGGCCACGGTCGTGGCCGATCACCATCATCACGTGACCGGGAATGTAGACCAGATCGCCGGGCTGCAATCGCGCCAGCGCGTTGCGTCGCTGCGCCAGCGGCGCGGCGGCATCGTAGGGTACGGCGGCAAGGCTGCTGCTGCGCGCCTGGTCGCCGGTGTTGCGCGGTAGGGTCACGCCCAGGCTGCGATACACGTCGGAGACGAAGCCGCTGCAATCGCGCGCGTCGTAGTCGTTGCCCCAGCCATAGCGTTCGCCCAGGAACTTGAAGGCCTGATGCAACAGTGCGCGGGGCGTGACCGGCAGCGTGGCCGTGGCGGCGTCGGCGCTGCGTGGTATCAGCGCGGCGACCAGGCGCAGGCGGCCGTCGTCGTCGCGGGTCGGCAGCTGCACCACCCGAGCGGCCAACGGCAGCTGGCCGTTGACCGTCTGCTGCGGAGACCAGTCGGTGAGCAGCGGCAACGAGCTGCCCATGTCCAGCGTGATGCGCGAGGCAGCTGGCAGCTCCGGGGTGAACACGGTCTGCGCGGTGGCGCCGGTGACGATCAGGCGCGGGCTGCGTCGGGCATAGGCAAGCACGTCGGCAGCGCCGGCTTCGGCAACGTGGCTGCGTTCGATCCAGGCCGCGTAGTTGGGCGCGAGCACGAACGACCATTGGCCGTCGCGGCTGTCGTGCAGGATCGCCACGGCGGTGCCCGGGTAGAGCGCCGACTCCTGGAAGCGATCGATGTCGTGATCGTCGCGGGTGCTGAACACCCGTTGCCGGGTAGGAAAAGTGCGCAATGGCGCGCGCTGGATCACCAGCGCATAGCGCGGTGTGACCTGGGCCGGGATTGCGTCCAGCGCAAGGTTGGCGATCAGGGCCGCCGATTGCGCCGCGTCGAGCGCATGCCCGGTTGGGTCGTAAAGCGTGCGCTTCGGCAGCGTGGACAAGGCCTGCACGCGCTGGCGTACGTCCGCTGCGGGGTAATGCTCGGGGAGTTGTTGCAGATCGTGCAGCGATGGATCGTGTTGCAGCGAGCGTGCATTGAAGGCAGCCAGTTGCGTGGCATCGAGCAGTGGCCGGTCCGGCTCGGACAGGCGTGCGCTCCAGTAGTCGGCTTGCAACTGCGAGGGTTCCAGTGCGAACGGCGCTTGGGCATCGGCCGCATGGGCTGGAATGCCCGGCCCGCTCAGTGCAACGAAAAGCAGTAGGCAAAGACTGCGCAAGCTATTCATGGGGGCTCCAAGGGGCGAAGCAGCACGGGGCCGGGGGCGAGGCGCTCATCGATGGCTTGAGAATATTCTTTTCATGCATTTTATCCGCAAAGAATAATTTATTGACAGCGTTTGCCAGCGCGTGATACATCCGGGAAGGCGCGAAGATCTGACGATAGTGCAGTCGGTCCGACTTGCGTTACGCGATGGGGAGATACAGGGGGCCGCCGCGGAGAGCCGCTGTTGGGGAATGCGTTTTTGGGAAATATCCGCAGTACGGAGGACAGCGCCGTGAGGCCGTCCGCCATGTCCGTCAGCGCGGGGCCTGGGAGTCGGGACGGCACGTGGCCGTGGCCGGCGTCGGGGCGCCGTCATGGCAGCGTCGTCGATTGCAGGAGAGAGCCGCGTGTCCAATCGAAACCATCGTTCCCACCGCGCCACCCGGTGTTCGCGGCTTGCGCTTGCATTGCTGGCGGTGCTGCCCGAGCTGGCTGCGGCGCAGGGCACCGACACCCCCGCCACGCGCGACCTGGACAAGGTCACGGTGACCGGCTCGCGCATCGCGCGCTCGCAAGTGGAAGGCCCCGCGCCGGTGACGGTCATCACCGCGCAGGAGATCCAGAAGCAGGGCTTCAGCACCGTATGGGAATCGCTGGGTACGCTGACCCAGTTCAGCGGTAGTGCGTTCAACGAGAGCGACCAGACCGGCAGCTCGCCCAACGGCCAATATCTCAACCTGCGTGGGCTGGGGCCGGGTTACCAACTGATCCTGCTCAACGGCAAGCGCATGGCCGACTATCCGCAGTCCTACGGCGCCAATGGCACCGC
>JAATFS010000384.1 GCA_015655035.1 Lysobacterales bacterium
ACCATGGTCGGCACCGGCTCGAGCATGGGCGCGGTCGGCTTCGCCTACAGCAATGGCTGGGCCGGTGCGTTGTACGGCATCGGCGGCGCACTCGGCATCCTGACGCTGGCACGCTGGTTCTCGCAGGCGCGCGCGCAGAACTTTTCCACCATGAGCGAGGAGCTGGCGTCCTACGTCGGCGGACATCGCGGGGTGGCGCGCCTGGTCGCGGTGCTGACCTACGTGGCCTGCGTCGGCTGGCTGGGCGCGCAGATCCTCGGCGGCGGCCTGTATCTGGCATGGATGGCCGACATCGATCTGCGCGTGGCCAAGCTGCTGGTCGCGCTCGGCTTCGGCGCCTACTGCGTGATCGGCGGCTACGTCGCGGTGGTGTGGACCGACAGCGTGCAGGCGCTGTTGGTGTTCTGCGGATTCCTGTTGATGGCGGTGTTCGTGCTGGCGCAGGTCGGCGGCCTCGACGGTCTCGGCCAGGGCCTGGATCCGGCCGCCGCCAGCCTGCTTGGCTGGCGCAAGATCGGCTGGCTGCCGGCGCTGTCGCTGGTGGCGGTGATCGCGGTCGGAGTGGTCGCTTCCCCGGCGTTTCGCCAGCGCATCTACGCCGCGCGCTCGGTCGGCGCGGTACGTCGCTCGTTCGTGATCACCGGCGTGCTGTACCTGTTGTTCTCGGTGGTACCGGCGGTGGCCGGCATCGCGGCCCACCAGCTCGCCCCCGGCCTGGAGAACGGCAACTTCGCCTTCCCCTATCTGGCCACCGAAGTGTTGCCGTTGTGGCTGGGACTGACGCTGCTGGTGGCCGGCCTGTCGGCCACGATGTCCAGCGCCAGCGCCGATGCGATCGCGGGCGTGGCGGTGTTGATGCGCGACCTGTATGCAATGGTGCGCGGCCGCCCCGTGGCCGAAAGCGCGGCGGTCGGCACCTCGCGCTGGGGCCTGATCGGCACGATCGGCCTGGCGTTGGCGCTGGCGCTGGCCTCGGACGATCTGATCGGCTACATCGGCGCAATGATCGCCACGGTGATGACCGGGCTGTTCGTCTGTTCGCTGCTTGGCCGCTACTGGTCGCGATTCACCTGGCAGGGCGCGATCGCCACCCTGCTCGGCGGCTCGCTGGCCTCGATCGCGGTCGGCATGAATCCCGATTGGAACGCGTTCTGGGGCAATCCGTGCATCCCCGCGCTGCTTGCCGCCACCGGCGGCGGCGTGCTGGTCAGCCTGATCAGCCGCGTCCCCGCCAATGCAAGCACCTCCACACCGTATCCCTCCGGCGATTGATCCACCTCCTGCGCGACTGCGACAACATCACCTGCCCATGACGACGATTGCCATGCACCCACGTGTTTCCCCGCTTTCGCGCCATCTATTGATCGGCTTGCTCGGCGCACCCGCCGCGTACGCACAACCTCCCGCCGACGCGCCCCCGGCCCCGAGCCTGCCCGCGTCGGTCGACGTGCAGCAGATCGATGCCGTGCAGGTCAGCGCCTATCGCCGCAGCCTGCAAAAGGCGCTGGCGAGTAAACGCAGTTCGAACGCGATCGTCGATGCCATCAGCGCCGAGGACATCGGTAAATTCCCCGACAGCAACGCCGCCGATTCGCTCTCGCACCTGCCCGGCATCAGCGTGGACCGCAGCTATGGCGAAGGCGAGCGGGTCAGCATCAACGGGACCGATCCGGCCTTGAACAGGATCTTGCTCAATGGCCAGACCGTCGCCTCGTCCGACTGGGGCAGCAACCTGGCTGACAGCGGCCGCACCTTCAACTACACCCTGCTTTCGCCAGAGATCATCGCGCAGATGGAGGTGTACAAATCGCCTGAGGCAAGACTGGACGAAGGCAGCATCGGTGGCACGGTGATCCTGCATACGCGCAAGCCGCTGGATCTTCCGGCCAACACCTTCCGCGGCTCGATGGGCGGTCGCTACAACGATCGCTCCGAGAGCGGTTCACCGCGCGCATCGGTGCTATGGAGTTGGAAAGACCGCCAGGAAAAGCTCGGCGCCCTGCTGTCCTATACCCACGATAAGCAGGAGATGTCGCGCGCCGGCATCAATTTCTTCAACTACACCACCACCGGTGCGCAGATCACCGGCAACCCGGTGGTCAGCGGCGAGGGCGACTACACCCAGGCCCGACTGCCGTACGGCATCAACAGCAATTATTTCCAGCAGACCCGCGAACGCGATGGCTTGCAGGGCGCGTTGCAGCTGCGCCCCAACGATCGCAACGAGATCAATCTCACCGCGTTGTACATCAAGGCGCGCTACGACTATTACAACCAATCGACCTATGCCTGCATCGCCTGCGACACGGGCCGCATCAGTGCGCTGACCCTGGACGATGGCTATATCACCTCGGCCACCGTTGCCGACGGCACCGCTCAACAGGATGCGAACTACATCCAGAGCACCGTCACCACCTCCAGCCTCAATCTCCGCCACGACTACAACGGCGACCGCTGGACCTTCGCCAGCCAGGCCGGCAGCACACGTGCGCGCGGCGGCAAGGACCCGGAAAGCCTGATGAGATTCCTGCTGCAGTCCGGCGGCTATCGCTACCAATCTCGCGGGGTGGACTACACCAGCCTGGTCTACGACAACGCCACCCCCGGCAACTGGGGCCTGCAACGCGGCCAGCAGGCCGGAGGCATCGACACCGATGTGGTGAAGGACGCGGAGGACTACGCCCAGTTCGACGCTACCCGCGACATCGAATGGGGAGCGTTCAACAAGCTCCTGATCGGGGTGAAATACACCGACCACGACAATTCGCGCACCCGTATCGGCAACGCGATCTACGTGACCGATCCGATCCTGCTGACCCAGTTCGATCCGGGCGATTCGCCGACCGGCCTGTTCGACGGGCTCAACGCCGCCGGCAACGTCTCCAGCCGTCCGGTCGCGAACCTGGGCAGCGTGCTGGACTACCTGCACAGCCAGCCCGGCACCGCGATGCTGTTCGATCCCACCGCCTCCTTCCATATCAACGAAGCCACCCGCGCCGCGTATGTACAGGGCAATTTCGAGAGCGACAGCGGCTGGCGCGGCAACCTCGGCGTGCGCCTGGTCGATACCCGGGACACCTCGGATTACTTCCGCAGCGTCAACGGCGGTGCGTATCAGCCGACCTCGACCGTCAACCGATATCGCAAGGCCTTGCCCAATTTCAACCTGGTGCACGAATTCGGCCAGGACTGGGTATTGCGCGCGTCGGCCGCCAAGGTGATCGCGCGACCGCGCTTCAGCCAGTTGGGCGGTGCGGTGTCGATCGACGACAACCTGCGCTCCGGCTCCAGCGGCAATCCCGAGCTGCAGCCATATGCCTCGACCAACTACGACATCGCCGGCGAGTGGTACTTCGGCAACGACAGCCTGCTCGCCTTCGAGCTGTTCTACCGCGACATCGGCACCTACATCATCAGCACCACCGTCGAGGAGCAGTACACCAACCCGGTCAGTGGAACCAGCGGCCTGTACACCTTCACCCGCCCCGAGAACGCGACCAACGCCACCGTCACCGGCGCCTCGCTGGCCTACCAGCAGAACTACGGCCTGGGCTTCGGTCTCCAGGCCAACTACACCTATGCCCAGGCCGACACCCGCAACGGCTACAACATGCCCTACCTGTCGCGGCACGTGTTCAACCTCATTCCCTACTGGGAACACGGGCCATGGTCGCTGCGCCTGAGCTACAACTGGCGCTCGCCGTATTTCACCACCATCGGCACGGTCAATTCCGAGATCTTCAGCGACCGCTATGCCGAACTGGGCCTGGCCGCGTCCTATCGGTTGAGCGATCGCCTGGAACTGAACCTGGATGCCAGCAACCTGCTCGATTCGACGTACTACTCCTACAACGACGTCAAACAACAACCCCTTTCGATCAACAAGAGCGGGCGTTTCGTCAGCCTCAACGTCAACGTCAAGTTCTGAACCTTCCCTCCCAGCCGACACGCCGGCCTTAGCCAGGAATCGCCATGCTGCCTCGTCACGCCCCTCTCTCTCTAGCCATCGCGCTCGGCCTGTGCGCCCAATCCTCCTACGCACAACAGGCCCCGGCCGACGCTTCGGTTTCCACCCTCGATGCGGTAACCGTCAGCGGTTATCGCGGCAGCCTGCAGAAGGCCATCGCCAGCAAGCGCAACGCCGACGGCATCGTCGATTCGATAAATGCCGAGGACATCGGCAAGTTCCCCGATGCCAACGTCGCAGAGTCGCTGTCGCACGTGCCCGGCGTGACGGTGGACTATGCCTACGGCGAAGGCGAGAAAGTCAGCATCCAGGGCACCGACCCGGCGCTCAGCCGCACGCTGCTCAACGGCCAGACGGTCGCCTCGACCGATTGGGGCGGCGCCAGCTATTCGCAGACGCGCACCTTCAACTATTCCATCCTCGCGCCGGAACTGCTGGCCAATGCCGAGGTCTACAAAACGCCCGAGGCGCGCATCGTCGAAGGCAGCGTCGGCGGCACCGTGATCCTGCATACGCGCAAGCCGCTGGACATGAAGGCCGACACCTTCACCGGCACGATCGGCGCCGGCTACAACGACCGCTCCGACCTGTTCCGCCCGAACGGTTCGTTCCTCTATAGCTGGAAGAACCCCGGCGAGACCTTCGGCGTGCTGGCATCGATCGCGCATCGCGACGAGTGGATCCAGCGCGAAGGTGTAGAGGTCTACGGCTACCCCACCATCGCCAGCGCGGGCTTTCCCAGCGCGGTGACCGATGGGATCCCCAGCGGCGCGCTGTATCCGAATTCGATCAGCACCAACCTGGTCCAACAGCACCGCCAACGCGACACCGCCAGCGTGGCGCTGCAGTTCAAGCCATCGGACAGTCTGGAGTTCAACCTGACCGGCCTGTACGTCAATGCCGACTACACCTATTTCAACAACAGCCGTTATTCGTACGCGGCCTCCAGTGCCAGCTCCGCTACCGCCCTGGAGGTCGAGGACGGGGTTGCCACGCGGGGGACCTTCGACGACACCGCGGTGACCGAGCACGACGCCACCTACAAGAAGACCGAGGTCGAGACCACCTCGGTGACCGGGCAGATGGATTACCACGGCGAGAGCTGGAGCGTGAGCGCGATTGCCGGCACTACCCGCTCGACCGGCGGCGTGCAGAAGCAGTACTTCATGGAGTTGCCGGAATACAACGGCTACAGCTACGCCATCGACGGCGACAATGTCGCGCTGGACTATGCCAATCCCAGCGATCCTTCCAGCATCGCCATCGACAGCGACCAGCACACCGGTTCAGTCGGCCGCACGCCGCTGCTGGACCAGGAGAAATACCTGCAGCTGGACTTCACCCACAACGTGCAGTGGGGGCCGTTCTACCAGATCCTGTGGGGCGCCAAGCGCGAGGACCACGACAACACCCAGACCGCCTGGTCGGCCAACCTGGACGCGGGCAGGCGGGTGACGCTGGCCGACGTCGCCGGCGGCTCGACCGACAGTAATTTTCTCTCGGGCATTTCCAGCACCCCGGACATGCGCAACTTCACCCTGATCGACCAGTCCAAGGTGGTTGGATTGCTGGATGCACTGGGCAAGGATGTTGCGTACGTCCAGTCGTATGCCTCCTCGTACGCCATCAACGAAGTCAACGATTCGGCCTACCTGCAGGCCAATTTCTCCGGCGATCGCTATCGCGGCAACATCGGCGTGCGCTATGCACGCACCAAGGACGAGATGTCCGGCTTCAGCGTGCTGTCCACTGGCGGCGCGACCCCGGTCGACTACAGCCAGGATTACGCCAAGTGGCTGCCGAGCGCCAATTTCGTCTACGACCTGAGCGATGACTTGCTGCTGCGAGTCGCCGCCGCCAAGACCATTGCCAGGCCTCGCTACCAGGACCTGGCGCCCAGCGTCACCCAGAACGACACGGTGTTCTCGGCCAGCGGCGGCAACCCTGATCTCCAGCCCTACCAGTCCAACAACTACAACGCATCGCTGGAGTGGTACTACGCGCCGGATGCCTTGCTGTCGCTCGACCTGTTCTACAAGGATATCTCGTCCTACGTGGTGACCAAGACCACCGACGAATTGCTCTACAACATCACCAACGGCGGATACAACGTCTATACCACTACCCGCCCCTACAACGCGGCCGACGCGACCGTGCAAGGCTTCTCGCTGTCCTGGCAAGGTGGCCTGGGGCATGGCTTCGGGATGATGGCCAACTACACCTATTCCGATGCCCAGGCCTCGGTCGATTACAACCTGCCGTACAACTCGCGCAACGCGATCAACCTCACCCCGTATTGGGAAAGCGGTCCGTGGAGCATCCGCGTGATCGGCAGCTGGCGCTCGAAGTACTTCACCGGCATCGGGCGTGTCGGCGCGAAGTTGATGACCGACGACTACACCAATGTCAGCCTGGCCGCGTCCTATCAGCTCAACGATGCGCTGCAGATCAGTTTCGACGCCAGCAACCTGCTCGACGAGCCGTACTACAACTACAACGGCACGCCCGCCGCGCCCATGCTGATCTACAAGACCGGGCGCACCTACAGCCTCAACCTGCACTTCAAGTTCTGAATCCGCACGCAGCTGCATCGGCCGGCCTCGCGCCGGCCGATGCGCGTTCGCAGACCGCGCGCGATCGTTGCGCGGGGAAGGATCAGTCCACCCGCCCGCGCGCGGCCACCGGCAGGCTGTAGAGCCACTTGCCGGCACTGATCAGCTGGATCTGATCGAACAGATTGGAGACCGGACAGGCATGGTTGGGAATGATCCGCAAGCGATCTCCGACCTGGGGCGACACCGCGCAGGCACTGACGTCCAGGATGCCGTGTTCCTCGCTCAGGCCGACCACGCGCGCCTGCGGCAAGCCGTCCACGCACCCATAGCCGTCCATGCCCAGCAGATCGCTGGTCAGCGCCTTGGACCCGGCATCGATGACGACCCGGCCCGGCGCAGGCGTGCTCACCACCGTGGACAACACCGTCAACGCGCAGTCGTCGAACGTCCCCACGCCCTTGGCCACCTGAAAACGGTCGAGATAGATGTAGGTGCCCGGCCGATACTCGGTCAAACCGGTGCTGGCATGCGCCTGCCACAGGTCCGGCGTGCCGCCGCTGGAAACTTCCGCCGGCGCAAGGCCGGCGGCGGTCAGGCGCGCGACCGTGTCGGCCAGCCAGGCGTGCGCACGCGCCCTGCCCTCCGCGCCTGCCGCCGGATAGGTCATCAACCCGACGAACTCCAGGTTCGCGCAGGCCTCGATATGCCGCGCCAACTGCAACGCCTGGTTGGCATCCTGCACGCCGCAGCGGCCACCGCCGGTATCGCATTCGATCAACACCCGCAGCGGCGCATCGGCGTCTGCGAACGCTGCGGCGTAGCCATCCACGACGAACGCACTGTCGGCGGTCACCCGCAGCGACACCCGTCCGGCCAGGCGCCGCAACCGTTGCAGCTTGCTCGCACCGATCAGGTTGTACGGCAGCAGGATGTCGTCGATGCCGGCGTCGGCCATCACTTCGGCCTCGCCCAGTTTCTGGCAGGTGATGCCGACCGCGCCGGCCTCGATCTGCCAGCGCGCGAACAAGGGAATCTTGTGGGTCTTGATGTGGGGGCGCAGCCGGATCCGATTGCGGTCGGCATAGGCCTGCACGCGCGCGATATTGGCGCGCACACGGTCCACGTCGACCAGCACGCACGGAGTTTCCAACACGTCCAGGGCGAGGGTCTGGGCAAGCGTCATCGGGGTTCTCAGTCGCCTATCGGCAGGCGGGGGTCGTTGATCTTCAGTACGTTGACGGTCTGCTTGATCCGGCGCAGCCCTTCCAGGATGCGCGGACCACAGGCCTCGGCGGTCGCGGTGGCCAGCATGTCCACCAGTGCCAGCAACGCAAAGCGCGTCGGCGAAGGCTTGTACAGATCGGCGTCGTGCGGCCCCTGGAAGGCCACGGCCAGTTCCGCGCTCTCGGCCAGCGGCGATCCAGAGGCGGTGATCGCGATGGTGAAGGCCCCGTAGTGCCGCGCAATGCGCAAGGCATCGTTGACCGAACGGGCGTGGCCGGAGATCGAGAACGCCACCACCACGGTGTCCGGCCCGGCCATCGCCGCCTGCATGCTCTGCAGTTCGCCGTCACTCTGCGCGGTGGCCGCCAGTCCGAGCCGGAACAGCCGGTTCTGCAATTCGGCCGCGGCCATCGATGACGAGCCCCCCGAGCCCAGCGCCAGGATCGAGCGTGCCTGGGACAGCCGCAGCGCGGCCGCCGTCAGCTGCGCCGGATCCACCTGGGCGGCGATCGTACCAATCGCCGCGATTGCCGATGCCGCCACCCGATCGACGATGCCACGATCGGCGTCGCTGTCCGATGCACTCGGCTCCCCGCCTTCCAGATACGCCCCACCGATCGCCTCGGCCTGGGCAAGCCGGAACTTGAACTCGCGAATGCCGCTGCACCCCAGCGTCCGGCAGAAACGCGTGACGCTGGGAAGGCTGACGTTGGCACGCGCCGCCAGGTCCACGATCGAGGCCATCGACACGAAGCGCATGTCCGACAGGCACAGCGTTGCCAATTGGCGCTCGGCACGACTGCCCGAGTCGTTCATCCGACGCAGTTGCATGACGATATCGGTGATCGGTTCCACCCGGCCGGCTCCTTCCCGCAAGAACGCGAATCATACGCTATCTGGCTCAGCCCCGATTCCTCCTATTTCAATTTTTTACATATCCATCGCGAACAGCATCAGATACAAATCAAAAATAATTTACTTTTTTTACTTTCCTGGCGTGATCCTGCGCTAGGATGCGCGCTCCGCCCCCAAGGAGCTTGCTGCATGGCTGTTGCCACCTTCTATGGTCAATCGCATGTCCCCCTGTCGCCTGCCGTACGCGCAGGCGATTTCGTGTTCGTTTCCGGTCAGGTGCCTGTCGATGAGAACGGCGTATTGGTCGATGGCGACGTGCAGGCGCAGACCCGCCGCGTGCTCGACAACCTCAGCGCCGCACTCGCGCTGGCCGGCGCACGTCTGGACCAGGTGGTCAAGACCCTGGTGGTGCTGACCGACGCCGCCGACTTCGCCGCCTTCAACCAGGCCTACCGCGAATACTTCCCTTCGCTGCCGCCGGCCCGCACCACCCTGGCCGCACAGTTGATGATCGACGCGAAAGTCGAGATCGAAGCGGTTGCCTACGCGCCACGGGACTGAGCCAAATGCGCATCTTCACCGCGGCCCTGGCAACCGAGACCAATACGTTCTCGCCCGTTCCCACCGACATGGGCAGCTTCCGGGCGGCGCTGTATGCGCCACCCGGCGAGCATCCGGACACACCGACGCTGTGTTCGGCACCGATCACGGTGCTGCGCGCCCGCGCCGCGCGCGAAGGCTTCACCCTCATAGAGGGAAGCGCGGCCTGGGCCGAACCCGGCGGGCTGGTGCAACGCGCCACCTATGAACGGCTGCGCGACGAAATACTGGAACAGGTGCGCGCGGCGCTGCCGCTGGACGCGGTCGTGATCGGCCTGCATGGTGCGATGGTCGCCCAGGGCTACGACGACTGCGAGGGCGACCTGTTGCAGCGCGTCCGCGCACTGGTCGGCGAGCACACCGTGATTTCCGCCGAACTGGATCCGCACAGCCACCTGACGCCCCTGCGGGTGCGCTCGGCCGATCTGCTCGCGGCCTTTCTAGAGTTCCCGCATACCGACTTCGTCGAGCGCGCCGAACACCTGGTAGAGCTGACCTTGCAGACCGTTGCCGGGCGCATCCGGCCGCAATCGGCGGTGTTCGACTGCCGCATGATCGACGTGTTCCCGACCAGCGTCGAGCCGATGCGCAGCTTCGTCGACCGCATCAAGCAGTTGCAGGGACACGACGGGGTGCTGTCGATCTCGGTGATTCACGGCTTCATGGCCGGCGACGTTCCGGACATGGGCACGCAGTTGCTGGTCTACACCGACGGCGACGCCGACAGCGGCCAACGCCTGGCCGCCACGCTGGGCCTTGAATTGTTCGCCCTGCGTGGGCGCACCATGGTGCAGCAGTACGGCATCGATGCCGGATTGGATCGCGCCAACGAAAGCGTGGCCAAGCATGCCGGCCGCCCGGTCGTGGTCGCCGACGTCTGGGACAACCCGGGCGGCGGCGTCGCCGGCGACGGCACCTTGATCCTGCACCGGATGCTCGAACGCGGCATCGACAATATCGCGGTGGCGCCGTTGTGGGATCCGGTCGCGGTGATGTTCTGCCAGGCGGCCGGCGTGGGCGCGCGGTTGGCGCTGCGCTTCGGCGGCAAGTGCGGCCCCGACGCCGGCCCGCCGGTGGACGCCGAGATCGAGGTGCTGGCACTGTCCACCCAGGCTTGGCAGAGCTTTGGCGACAGCCGCGTACCGCTGGGCGAATCGGCGACGATCCGCCTGGTCGGCAGCCACAATGACGTGGTGCTGACCTCGCAGCGCGCGCAGAGCTACTCGCCGGACGTGTTCAGCAATCAGGGCATCGATATCGCCAGCAAGGCGATCCTGCTGGTCAAGTCCACCAACCACTTCCATGCCGGGTTTGCACCGATCGCGGCGGACCTGGTGTATATCGACGCTGGCGCGCCGTATCCATCGGACCCGCGCCGCACGCCCTACCGCAAGCTCACCCGCGCGATCTGGCCGCGCGTGGCCGAGCCGCACGCACGCCAGGACGACTCCGCAGCGACGCGCTGACGCGCCGCCGGCGCGTGCCTAGGCGTCTTCGCGCAGGCGTGCAATGGCCGCACTGCGGTATTCGCGTGGGGTCATGCCGGTGGCGCTCTTGAACTGCCGGGTGAAGGCGCTCTGGTCGCTGAAGCCGCAGGCGTGGCCAATCTCGGTCACGCTCTTGCGGCCATGCAGCAGGTGCATCGCCATCTGCAGCCGCAACTTCGCCAGCACCTGCTGCGGCGTCAGCTGGAACACCTTGCGGAACGAGCGTTGCAGCTTGGACATGGAGAACCCGGTGATGTCCACCAACGCCTGCATGCGGACGTGCTGCGAGTAATTGGCGTTGAGATAGGCCAGCGCCAGACGCAGCTTTTCGTATTGCGATTCGTGCCCGTCCTGCGGCCCGAGATCGCGCGAGATTCCGATGATCCCGCGCACCTTCCCGTCCACCATCAATGGACGCTTGCAGGTCAGGCACCAGCCAGGCTCGCGGTTGGCGAACAGGTGCAGCTCCAGCAGGTTGTCGATGACCTCGCCGGCCAGTACCTGCTCGTCCTGGTTGGCGTAGTTGGCGCCAAGCCCGCTGGGATAGACCTCGGCCACGCGCTTGCCGATCAACTCCTTGCGCGACTTCAACCCCAGCCGCCGCAACATGGTCTGGTTGACGTGGGTATAGCGCCCGTCCCTGTCCTTGACGAAGAACAGCACGTCCGGGACCGCATCGAACAAGGCTTCCAGATCTGCGGGATCGATGCTTTTCATTGGCTACGGGTCAGGGAATCGAAGTAGCGGGGCGTGCCCGCAGCGCGCGCCACCTGCGCTGCGCCGGCATGGCGCAACCCTGCCCGGTCGCGCGCGTATCCGGGAGGCGCATGATACGTCCGCACCCGCTCGCACGCATCGCCGGCGCGCCGTACACGGCGGCACGCCGGCACGCGTTCAATGGCCGATGTACTGCTTCAACCAGGCGTTGACGGTGTCGTGCCACAGGATGCTGTTCTGTGGCTTCAGCACCCAGTGGTTTTCGTCCGGGAAATACAGGAACCTGGAGGCGATGCCCTTGCGCTGCAACGCGGTGAACGCAGCCAGGCCCTGCTCCACCGGAATGCGGAAATCCTGCTGGCCGTGGATCACCAGCATCGGCACCTTCCACTTGTCCACGTGCACGATGGGATTGAACTTTTCGTAGCCGGCCGGGTTCTGCCACGGCGTGCCGCCGTTCTCCCACTCGCTGAACCACAGCTCCTCGGTGGCATAGCCCATGGTGCGGTTGTCGAACACGCCATCGTGGTCGATCAGGCACTTCCAGGGTGAGCTTCCATCACGCTCGAACCAGTTGCCGGCCATCCAATAGACCATGTAGCCGCCATAGCTGGCGCCGAGCGCACAGGCCTTGTCGCCATCGAGGAAGCCGAACTGCTTCTGCGCCGCACCCCAGCCCTTCTGCAGGTCTTCCAGCGGACGGTCGCCCCAGTGCTGGCTGATCGCGTCGGTGAAAGCCTGGCCGTAGCCGGTGGAACCGTGGAAATCGATCATCACCACCGCATAGCCCTGGCCGGCATAGGTCTGCGGGTTCCAGCGGTAGCTCCAGCCATTGCCGAAACTGCCTTGCGGACCGCCATGGACCAGGAACGCCACCGGGTAGGTCTTGCCCTCCTGGTAGTTGTACGGCTTGACCACGTAGCCGTGCACGGTCTCGTTGTTCCAGCCCTTGAACTGGAATTGCTCGTAGTCGCCAAACTGCACGTCGGGCAGCATCTCGGCGGCGCTGGGCGTGATAGCGCGCGGCGCAAGAGCATTGGGCGTACCACCTGTCGCGACACTCGCGCTGCCCTGCACATCCGTCACGAACAGCTGGTCGCCACTCTTGAGCGTATTGCGGGTGAAGGCCAGCGTCGAGCCGGCCAGTACCGGCGAACCGATGCTGCCCTCGCCTACCAGTTTGCTGACCTTGCCCGAGGCGATATCGACGCGGAACAGCGGATGCTCGCCGAGGTCGTCGGCAGTGGTGTAGATCGCCTTGCCGTCATCGGCCAGTACGATCTCGCCAGCGGAGCGGTCCCAATCGCTGGCGATCTCGCGTGCCTGGCCGCTGGCCAGATCGAGCGCCATCAGGCCAAGCCGGTCGGCTTCGAAACCCGGGCGGCGCATCGCGCGGTAGTACAGGGTCTTGCCGTCGGCACTGAAGACCGGACCAGTATCCCAGGCGGGGTTGGCCGCGGTCAGGTTGACCGGTGCGGCGCGGCCGGCGGCATCGAGCCGGTACAGGTCGAAGTTGGTCGACCATGGCTCTTCGCGGCCCGCCACGCGGATGCTGGCGACCACCGCACTGCCATCCGGCGCCCAGGTGTAGTCGTCGTTGCCGCCGAACGGCTTGGAAGGCGCATCGCCCGCCAGCGTGATGCTGATCGCCGAGGCGCCGACCACCGGCTTAGCGCCCGCCTTGGGCAACTGGGCAACGAACAGCGTGTTGCGGCGGCCGTCGTTCCAGCTATCCCAATGGCGCACGAACAGCGCATCGAACACCTTGCCGGACGCTTTCGCACCTTCGGCCGCCGCCACTTTCTTCTGGGTGCAGGCCAGTTCCGAACCGCAATCCTGGAACACACCGGCACTGAAGGCGATGCGGTCACCGTTCGGCGACAGCTTGTAGCTGTCCACATCGACCGGGAAATCGGT
>JAATFS010000510.1 GCA_015655035.1 Lysobacterales bacterium
CCCAGCGTCAGCATCACCTCGGCGATGCCGCTCATGCCGGTGCCACCGATGCCGACAAAATGCACGCGCGGGAACGCGCGGACCAGATCACCGGTGTCGTTGAGGCGACGGATCACCGGGCACCTCCTGCGCAGCCGACGACAGTGGCGATCGGGGACTGCGAATGGGTTGAAACGCGGTTGGCCGAGGGTCCCTTCGGCTCGCCGTTCAGGCTGTCATGCATGGTTTTCTGCTCTTGGTGCTGCGTGTTGCGAATACCGGATCCCGAGTCCCGAATCCCGGCTTCTTCCAGAATGATGTCGGCAATGCGTTCGGCCGCATCCGGCTTGGCCAATCCGCGCGCGGCATTGGCCATCGCCAGCCGGCGCACGGGGTCGGCCAGCAGGCCGGCCAGCAGCGGCTGCAAGCGCGTGCCAAGGCTGTCGTCCTGCTTCAACAACACGGCGGCGCCCGCATCGACCAGGTATTCGGCGTTGCGGGTCTGGTGGTCGTCGACGGCAGCCGCGAACGGCACCAGTACGCTGCCGACACCGACCGCGCACAGCTCGGCCAGGGTCGAGGCACCGGCGCGGCAGATCACCAGATCAGCCCAGGCATAGGCAGCCGCCATGTCGGCGATGAACGGCTCGACGCTGGCCGCGACACCGGCCTGCGCATAGCTCGCGTCGGCCTCGGCGCGCAATGCCTCGCCGCACTGGTGGCGCACTGCCACCGCCGGATGGCCCAGTGCGGCCAACGCAGCAGGAACGGCCTGGTTAAGCACGCGCGCGCCCTGGCTACCTCCCAGTACCAGTACTCGCACCGGACCGTCGCGCCCCATCAGCCGCTCGGCCGGCACCGGCAGCGCGGCGATCTCGGCGCGCACCGGATTGCCGACCGCTTCCTCCTGCGCAAAGCTGCCCGGGAAGCCGGTCAGCACGCGCCGGGCGAAACGCGCCAGCACCTTGTTGGTCATGCCGGGCGCACGATTCTGTTCGTGCACCAGCAGCGGCAGCCGCATCAGCCGCGCGGCCAGTCCACCCGGGCCGGCGGCGAAGCCGCCGAAACTCACGACCGCGCGCGGCTGGCGCTGGCGCAGCACGAAACCGGCTGCGCGCACCGCGCGCATCACCCGTATCGGCGCGCCGAGCAGGGCCAGCTTGCCCTTGCCACGCAGGCCCCCGATCTCGATCGCGTCCAGCTCGATCCCATGCTGCGGGACCAGCCGGGTCTCCATCTTGCCGACCGCGCCCAGCCAGGTGACCGGCACACCGCGTGCGCGCAACACCTTGGCCACGGCCAGGCCGGGGAAAATATGCCCGCCGGTACCGCCAGCCAGGATCATCACCGGCCGCTGCGGACTTGGCGCATCCGACACTGCAGACGCCGGCGAGGAATTCGCGTAGCGGCTCACGCCAGCCTCCCGTAGCTTGGCTCGACCCGCGGCTGCATGCGGCTGGTGCCGCGCTGCGGTGCGGCAGCCTGGGCAGCGGCTGCGACCGGCGCGCTTTCGCGTACCGGCGTCACTTCCACAGGCGCTTCGGCGGCGCTCGCAGTGGCCGGCTGCGCGTTCGGCGACAACTTGCTGCGCAGGCGCTCGGCGCGATCGGTTTCATAGGACACGCGCAGCAGCAATCCGACCGCCACGCAGGTCATCAATACCGACGAGCCACCGGAGGAAATCAGTGGCAAGGTCAGGCCCTTGGTCGGCAGGATGCCCAGGTTCACGCCGATCGACACGAAGCTCTGCATGCTCACCCACAGGCCGATGCCGAAGGCGATGTAGCCGGAGAAATGACGCTTCATTTCCACGCAGCGCATGCCCAGCCAGAACGCGCGCCCGACCAGCAGCGCATACAGCGCCACCACCAGGCAGACCCCGGCAAAACCCAGTT
Source organism: Lysobacterales bacterium (assembly GCA_015655035.1). Lineage (GTDB taxonomy): Bacteria > Pseudomonadota > Gammaproteobacteria > Xanthomonadales > Xanthomonadaceae > JAATFS01. The sequence continues at coordinate 1,875 of JAATFS010000510.1, forward strand.
CCTCGGCAATCACCGAGAAGATGAAGTCGGTATGCGCTTCGGGCAGGTAATTGAGCTTCTGCACCGAGGCGCCCAGGCCCACGCCGGTCCATTCGCCACGACCCACGGCCATCAGCGCGTTGGACAACTGATAGCCGGAACCCAACTGGTCGGCCCACGGGTTGAGGAACGAGGTGATACGGCGCAAGCGGTAGGGTTCCAGAATCGCGATGAACGCGAATGCCGGCAGCCCGATCACGATCGGCATCGACATGCGCGGCAGGTTCACCCCGCCCAGCACCAGCATGCCGGCGGTGATGGCCAGCAGCAGCGTCGAGGAGCCGAAGTCCGGCTGCATCAACAGCAAGCCTACCAGCGCAACCGCCACGCCCAGTGGCTTGAGCATCGCTGGCCAGGTGGCGTTGACCTCGTCGCGGAAGCGCACCAGGTAGCTGGACAGCCACACGATGTACAGCACCTTGACCGCTTCCACGGTCTGGAACTTGGACACGCCCAGGTTGATCCAGCGCTTGGCGCCGTTGACGCTGCTGCCCAGGCCGGGCACGAACACCACGATCAGCAAGGCGAAGCACGTCAGCAGCAGCATCTGGTTGTACTGTTCGATGGTCTTGAGTTCGGTGCGCATCGCCCAGAACGCCAGCCCGGCGCCGACACCCAGGAAGATCAGGTGGCGCGACAGGTAATAGAACGGACTGTCGGTCAGCTCGATCGAGCTGGAGGCGACCATCACCACGCCGAGCGAGGCCAGCGCCACGGCGGCGCCCAGCAGCCACGGATCGTAGCGGCCGCCGATGGCTTCGAGTCGGGTTGCCTGGCGCGACGGATCGTTCATCAGCGTACCTTCAACGTGGCAAGGCCAATCAGGACCAGCACCACCGAGATGATCCAGAAGCGCACGATCACGCGCGGCTCGGGCCAGCCCTTCAACTCGAAGTGGTGATGGATCGGTGCCATCCGGAACACGCGCTTGCCGGTGAGCTTGAACGAGGCGACCTGGATCATCACCGACAGCGTCTCGATCACGAACACACCGCCCATGATCACCAGCACCAGTTCCTGGCGCACGATCACCGCGATGGTGCCCAGCACCGCACCCAACGCCAGCGCGCCGATGTCGCCCATGAACACCATCGCCGGATAGGTGTTGAACCACAGGAAGCCGAGCCCCGCGCCGGCAATCGCCGCGCAGATGATCACCAGCTCGCCGGCTCCGGGGATCGTCGGAATCTTCAGGTAGGCCGAAAACACGGTGTTGCCCGAGGCATAGGCGAACACGCCCAGCGCACAGGCCACCAACACGGTCGGCATGATCGCCAGCCCGTCCAGGCCATCGGTCAGGTTCACCGCATTGGAGAAGCCGACGATCCAGAAGTAGGCGATCACCACGAAGCTGACCCCGGCCAGTGGCAGCGCGATCGCCTTGAACATCGGGATGTAGAAGGTGATCGCCGCCGG
>JAATFS010000324.1 GCA_015655035.1 Lysobacterales bacterium
ACCGCGCTGTTCGGTCCATACCAGCCACCACCATTGCTGCCGAGTTGCTTGGCCGCGACCATCGCTGCGACCGGCCCCAGCGGGATCTTCTGCTGCTGCATCGGCGCGCTGGCGTCGACCGGCGTGGCCACCGGCCCGCCCTGCAACGTGGAGGGCACGCCCTGGCTGGTCAACAGCAGCGAAAGCAGCATGCACAGCGGCAGCAATACGCGCACCGCGGGCCGGATCACGTCGGCCCAATAGTTGCCCAGGTCGATCTCGGCGGTGCCGCCGTCGGTTCGTTCGCGTTGCGCGCTGCGCCCGCCGAACAGGCCGCGCAAGGTCGCCACCACCAACGCCAGCCCCATCATCGGGGTGATCACCTGTAAACCGACGATGGCGGTCATCTGCGCCAGGTAGGACAACTGCGCCTGGCCGGCGTAGTGCTGTTGGTTGGTGTTGGTCAGGAACGACACCATGGTGTGCAGCGCCAGATCCCAGCGCATGTTCGGCACGGCGTCGGGATTCAGCGGCAGCCAGGCCTGGGTCATCAACAGCACCCACACCAGCATGCCCAGTACCGCATTGCTGAGAAGGAACGCCCCCGCATACGTCTTCCAGCCCATGCCGCGCGTCGGATCGACGCCGAGCAGCCGGTACAGCGGCCGCTCGATGCGGCCAAACACAGCGTCGCCGCGCATCGGCGCACCACGCATCACCGCAGCCAGATACCGGCCCAGCGGCCAGCCCAGCGCGATGGCGAGCGTAAACACGGTAATCAGTTCGATCATGGAGACTGCCCAAGAAGCCAGATTGGCCACGGCGAAGTCTGGAACGTAGCTACGTAAAGTCTCTATGCCGGTCCGGGCCCGAGCGCATAACTTCTGCGTAAATTCGGTGGGGAACCGGCTTCGGCATGGCGTCCATTGAAAGCCACGGACAGTGCCGCCTACCCATGCATGGCTCGGTGCCTACCCGCATGCATCGATCCCACCCGTGGAAAGAGCGCGAGCCGGTGCCGGGATTGCTATAGATGTAGGCACGCGCCGGGGAGGCGCAATTGAATCTTTGCCTGTGTCATGGGGTTGGGAGCCCGGATGGCGTCTGCCGCCCATGCTCCCGAGTAACCGGCGCTGCTGCCGCTTCCGCGAGACGCGGATGGCAATGGCCTGCCGGCTTTTGGGGAACGTTCTGATTAGGTAACTGGCATCACGGCGGCGCGCCGCGCTGGCGCGACGTTGTCGCCCGCGCGCGGACCTGTCCCGCCGAAGGTTGTCCTGCGTCCCACGCAGGGTTCGCAAGCCTTTCGGTCATGGCTACGGAATGGCCGAAAGGGTGTTGTGTTGCAGCTCCTCCCATCCACCGAAGAGACAGGAAACCTGGGCATGAAAAAGATCCAACGTCGTGACAAAAGTCTGTTGCCGTGCACGCGCGGCCGGTTATGCGATGCGATTGCCCTGGCCATCACCGTCGCCGGGTGCCTCGCCGGCACCGTGCAGGCGCAACAAGCCGCCCCTCCTGGCGACGATGCCGCGATCACGCTCGACAACGTGATCGTTACCGGGACCCGCAGGGCGGGAATGCAGGCCTCCGACAGTCCTGCGCCGGTGCAGGTGGTGACCGCCGAGGCGCTGCGCGAATCCGGTGCGCCGGATCTGATGAATCAACTGGCGTTCCAGGTTCCCAGCTTCAACGCCAGCCAACAGGGCACGGACATGACCAGCGCCACCCTGGTGGCCAACATGCGCGCGCTGTCGCCGAACCACACCCTGGTGTTGGTGAACGGCAAGCGCCGCCACTTCACCTCCAACGTCGCGGTCCTCGGCACCTACGCCGGTGCCGCATCGACCGACCTGAGCTTCATCCCCACCAGCGCCATTGCATCGATAGAAGTACTGACCGATGGCGCCGCTGCGCTGTATGGCTCCGATGCCATCGCAGGCGTGGTCAACATCATCACCAAGAAGAACGCCAGTGGCGGCAACGTCACCGCCAACGTCGCCGGTTACGACGATGGCGGCGGCTTCACCACCAATTACCAGGGCAACGTCGGCTTCGGCGGCGACAACAGCTATTTCAACCTGAGCCTGGAAAGCGAGCGCCGCGAATCCATCAACCGCCCTGGTACCGAGTATGGCGCGGCCGCCTGCGTGGCCGACCGGCTCGCCGATCCGGTCAACGGCTGTCCGGCCACCAACTCCGGCACCACCGCCAGCGGCTACCCGACCTCCACCGGCAATGCCGCGCTGGCCCGCGAAAACGAATACAACATGATCTACAACCCCTGGTTCCCGAACAACAGTCGCCAGGGCGACTCGCCGGAAATCGAACGCGACATCGCGTTCTTCAGTGCCGGCCTGTTCCTGGAAGACAACACCGAGCTGTATGCCACCGGCAGCTTCGGCCGCAAGCAGACCGCCAGTGCCCAGAGCTATCGGCGTCCGTCGCAGGATGGCGGCTACGACGCCAATGGCGATGGCGATCGCACTGACGCCATCGGCGGCGTTGGCGTGCGCAGCGGCCAGCCGCTGACCGAGGCCGACCTCAACAAATACCCGCTGGGCTTCACCCCGTACATCGAGAGCGACGAGAAGGACTGGGAGTTCGGCGTGGGTGTCAGCGGCGAACTGGGCGGCTGGACCTACGACCTGTCCACCACCTACGGCAACAACGAGATGGAGATCCACAACACCCACTCGATGAACTTCACCCTGTGGAACACCTACGGCTTCTCGCCGGACAGCTTCTACGTCGGCCGCTTCGAGGCCTCGCAGTGGACCACGGCGCTGGACGTGGGCCGCAACTTCGATTGGGGCCTGTCGCAGCCGGTGACGTTCGCCGCCGGCCTGGAATACCGCAAGGACACCTACGCCATCGGTGGTGGCGAGGAAGCGTCCTACATCGGTTCCGGCTCGGCCGCCTTCCCCGGCTACAACCCGCTTGCCGCAGGCGACTACGCGCGCAACAACAAGGCGGCATTCGTCAACCTGATCCTCAATCCGACCGAACACTGGCTGGTGGACCTGGCCGGCCGCTACGAGACGTACAGCGACTTCGGCAGCAAGGCGGTGGGCAAGCTCACCACGCGCTACGACTTCAGCGATGCATTCGCCGTTCGCGCCACCGCCAGTACCGGCTTCCGCGCACCGACCATGGGCGAGAACTACTAC
>JAATFS010000074.1 GCA_015655035.1 Lysobacterales bacterium
AACGCCGCCAGCACGCCGAACACTACGATCGCCAGCGGCACCAGCGCGAACACCGTGGTGTAGGCGAGCGATGCGGAGGCCTGGAACAGCCGGTCGTCGAGGAACCGCTGCCAAAGGAAACGGCTGAACGCAATCGCGCGCGCACGATCGCGCAACCGTTGTTTGAGTAGATCCATAGTGAGCGGGCGCGCCATCGCGCAAGGGTACCCGATGGCTTGTCGAGACGGTCTTGCCATCCCCGGCGCCGACGCGATGGATGCCGGCTCCCGCATCACCGATACTGCACCGTCCTGCATGACGGAAAACCTGAGCGATGGCGGAAATCCTGGTGCTGTACTACAGCCGTGGCGGTTCGGTGGCGCGGCTGGCGCGGCAGATCGCGCGCGGCATCGGCGAAGTCCCGGGCATGAGTGCACGCCTGCGCACCGTCCCCCCCGTGGCGGCGGTCACCCAGACCGTGGCCCCGGCGGTACCCGACGATGGCGCGCCCTACGCGCAGGGTTCCGATCTGGCCGAGTGCGACGGAGTGATCCTGGGGAGCCCGACCCGCTTCGGCAACATGGCCGCGCCAGTGAAGTACTTTCTCGACGGCCTGGGTGCGGAGTGGGCCAGCGGCGCGCTGGTCGGCAAGCCTGCGGCCGTGTTCACTTCCACCGCCTCGATGCATGGCGGCCAGGAATCCACGCTGCTGTCGATGCACCTGCCGCTGCTGCACCACGGCTGCGTGATCGTCGGGCTGCCGTTCACCGAGCCGGCGTTGAGCCATACCCGCAGTGGTGGCACCCCTTACGGCGCCAGCCACGTGGCCGGCGCAAGCGACGACACCCAGCCCAGCGACGAGGAGGCCTTGCTGGCACGGGCACTGGGACGCCGCGTTGCCGATATCGCCCGCCGGCTGGCCGCAACGTGAGCCACCGCGCCGCCAGTAACCTGCTGGTGGGCGCATTGCTGGCACTGGCAGCGCTGTACGGCTATTGGTTTCACGACGATCACCATCGCGTCGCGGCATTGCTGGTGTTCGCACTGCCGCCACTGGCGTTGGCGGCGCTGGCGCCACGCCAGCGGCACGCGCGTTTCTGGGCCGGCGTCGCGGCGTTGTTCTGGTTCAGCCATGGGGTGATGTCGGCCTGGAGCAATCCGCCGACGCGGATCCTGGCATGCCTGGCCCTCGTGCTGGCGCTGGTGGTGATCGCCGCTGCCAGCGGCCCGGGACTGGCGGCGCGCTTCGGCCGCCGCAGACCCAAGGGCTGACGCCCAGGCGCGCGGGCGGCAAAAGCCGTCCGGGCTCCCGGCGCACTGGGGCAACCACGCGTGTGGCTTTATCATGGCCACCTTTGGTGCGTGCGATGCCGCGCCGGCACACAGGATTCAGGCAATGGAAGAACTACTGATCGTCACCACCGGCGGCACGATCGACAAGATCTACTTCGACGACAAGTCGGACTACCAGATCGGCGACCCACAGATCGGCCAGATCCTCAAGGAACTGGGAGTGACCTTCCGTTTCACCGTGATCCCGATCATCCGCAAGGACTCGCTGCACATCACCGATGAAGACCGCGAACTGCTCCGCGCCACCGTGGCCGCACAATCGGCACGGCACGTGCTGATCACCCATGGCACCGATTCGATGGTGCAGACCGGCAAGGTGCTGAAATCGATCCCGGACAAGACCATCGTGATGACCGGCGCACTGAACCCGGCGCGCTTTCGCGGCTCGGACGCCGAGTTCAACATTGGCTGCGCGGTCGGCGCGGTGCAGTCGCTGCCGCCCGGTATCTATATCGCCATGAACGGCCGCATCTGGAATCCCGAGAAGGTGCGCAAGAACGTGGCGGCCAACCGATTCGAAGCCGCCTGATACTCCATGTCGAAGACTACGCGCGCCACACGGTGGCTGGATGCAGCCAAGTTTCCATACCACCTGCACGCCTACGACTACGAGGCCGAGGCCCATGCCAAGGGCGTGCAGGCCGCGCAAGCGCTGTGCGTTCCCCCGCAGCAGGTGCTCAAGAGCCTGATGGCCTGGGTCGACAACCAGGCGGTGTGTGCCGTGATCCCGGTCGACCGCCGGCTGCAACTGAAGAAACTGGCGGCCGCCTGCGGCGGTAAGTCCGCGCGCATGATGGAGGTGGCCGAGGCCGAGCGGCGCACCGGCTACAAGGTCGGCGGCATCAGTCCGCTGGCACAGCAACGCCAGGCACCGGTATTGCTGGAAGGCAGCGTACTGGGCGAACCCAGCCTCTATTTCAATGCGGGCCAACGTGGACTGCTACTGGAAATGGCACCGCAGCAAGCCATGGCGGCGCTGCAGGCGCGCGCCTGCGATCTGTGCGAGTAGCCCGACCGTTACGTCCCTGGCCTGATCCGTACCCCGCACGCGTTGAAGACACGATGCCCCGCCGCAACGGGGCATCGTGCATCACTGTCGTGCAGCAGTGCTGCCAGTCGCGGCTCAGTAGCTGGCGGTCAGACTGACGCCGGAGAAACTACTGTAGGCCTTGACCCGGACATGGTAGGTCCCTGCGGTGGGCGAGTTGATGGTGCAGGTCTCGGCATTTCCGGACAGGTAGGGGCGGCAGGCGTAGGTACTGTCGGTTGGCGCACTGCCGGCGCGGACGTACAGATCGGCATCGCCGCTGCCACCGCTGATCGTTACCGTCAGGGTACTGGTTCCCGATGGCACCGCGATGGTGTAGTTCAGCGCTGCGCCCGTGCTCGCCGACAGGCCGGTCACCGCAACCCCGTTGCTCAGCGTAGTGTCGTCGCCACCGCTATCGCCATCGTCGCCGTCGCCACCGCCGATCGCGGCGGTCACCGCAGCATTGGCATTGACGATGCCCGCACCGCAGCCGCCGCTGCACGTACCCGGCAAGGCACTGGCCGTGTTCTTCAACAAGGTTTCCACCGCCGCAGGCGTCAATACCGTGGACGCTGCCGACTGCACCAGCGCGACCACACCGGCGACATGTGGCGCCGCCATCGAGGTGCCGTTATACGACGCGTAGCTCGCGCTGCCCGGCGTGGTGGTGCCGTCGTTGAGCGTGGACAGAATGGCCTGGCCCGGTGCCGACACGTCGATGCCGCTGCCGTAGTTGGAGAAACTGGCCTTGGCCCCGGCCGAGGTGATCGCGGCCACCGCGACCACGTTGGAGCAATTGGCCGGCACCGAGCCGGAGACGTTGGCGGCGCTGTTGCCGGCCGCGACCACCACCGTGGTGCCGCGATTGACCGCAGCGGTGATCGCATTCTGGTAAGTCGAAGAACAAGTGCCACTGCCCCCCAGCGACATGTTGATCACCTCGGCCGGGTTCGGATTGGCCGGCACTCCGCTGACGGTACCGCCGGAGGCCCAGACGATCGCGTCGGCGATGTCGGAGGTGTAGCCGCCGCAGCGCCCGAGAACGCGCACCGGCACGATCTTGGCGTTGTAGGCGGTACCGGCCACACCCACCGCATTGTTGGTCACCGCAGCGATGGTGCCGGCGACATGGGTGCCGTGCCAGCTCGAATCAGTCACTTCCGAGTCGGTGTAGCACTCGTTGGCCTCCGGATTCCAGTCGCCTTCGTCGGCGGGGTCGTCGTCCCGACCGTCGCCATCGCGCGAGACGAAGGTGTCGCTGATGAAGTCGTATCCCGGCAAGATATTTGCATCGAGATCGGGATGCCCGGTGATGCCGGTATCGATCACCGCCACCACCACACCGTCGCCGGTGGACTAGTCCCATGCCGGGCGCACATTGATGCCGGCGTTGGTCGTGCCAAAGCCCCATTGCTCGGACAGGCGCGGGTCGTTCGGGGTCAACGTGGGCCGCAACAACTGATCGACCTCAACACTCTTCACCGCAGGATCGGCAGCCAGTTGCCGCATCAAGGTCTCGGCCTCGGCGCGGTCCAGCGGCCGGTCGGCCTTGACCAGTTCCGGTCCGACCGCCAGCCGGCGTAGCTGGGCCAGCCCCAGCGCCTGGCCGCTCTTGGCCGGCAGTGCGCGGGCGGCTTGTTGCAGCGAGCGGGTCAATGCCCGGGTACTGCCGACCTCGGTGCTACCGTCACGGTAGGTCACGATGAAGCGCTGATGGGAGGGCGCGGACGCCAGTCCGTCCAGATGGACCTCTCCCGCAAATGCAGGCACCGCCAGAAGCAGGCCGGTCAGGGCAGTGGCACCGCTGATTACCCAGGTGCGCGGACGTGTAAGGCGTTGGTCTTTTGACATCGATTTCCCTTTCGTATCATGAAGTTGCCGCTATCGCGGCATGACTCCGGCCCATCCGGTGGGTAGTGAGCAATCGCCGGCATGAACAGCCGAAGCGCCTGGACTGATGCTGCGTTAGCCGTCCGTTCAGTGACGCTATCCCAGTCCGACGACACTGGACAATCGGGAAAGTCCAGAAATGCGCGGAAAAATGTCAATAATGTGACGCAGGCCGACAAGATTCAGCCAGGCAGGACATTCGAGGACAATCCTGCGAACTCGCAAATAGAAAGGCCCCGCGAGTGCGCGCGGGGCCTTCCGGTAACGCCGGTCACGCCGAATGGCGTCAGGCCAGACGCACCAGCCACCCGTGGCGGTCGGGCTCGCGGCCATACTGAATATCGGTCAATTCCTGGCGCAGCGACAAGGTGACCTCGCCCGCCGGCGCATTGATGTCGCCAACCACGAAACCATCGCCCTTCAATTCGCCGATCGGGGTGACCACCGCAGCGGTGCCGCAGGCGAACACCTCGGCGATCTCGCCCGAGGCCACACCGTTGCGCCACTCATCGATGGAGACCAGGCGCTCGACCACCTTCATGCCGCGGTCGCGGGCCAGCTGCAGGATGCTGTCGCGGGTGATGCCTTCCAGGATGCTGCCGGACAGCTCTGGCGTCACCAGCGTGCCGTCGCGATAGACCAGGAACACATTCATGCCGCCGAGTTCCTCGATGTACTTGCCTTCGACCGGGTCGAGGAACAGCACCTGCGAACAGCCCTGCGCATACGCCTGCTGCTGCGGCAGCAGCGACGCGGCGTAGTTGCCGCCACACTTGGCCGCGCCGGTGCCGCCCTTGGCCGCGCGGGCGTAATCGGTGGACAGCCAGATCGATACCGGTGCCACGCCCTTGGCGAAGTAGGCGCCGGCCGGGCTGGCAATCACGTAATAAGAAGCCTTCTGCGCAGCGCGCACGCCCAGGAACGCCTCGTCGGCGATCATGAACGGGCGGAAGTACAGGCTGGTCTCCGGCGCCGACGGCACCCAGCCCGCATCGACTGCAACCAGCTGCTTCAACGACTCGGTGAACAGCTCCACCGGCAGTTCCGGCAACGCCAGGCGACGCGCAGAGCGTTGCAGGCGCGCGCCGTTGGCATCGGGGCGGAACGTCCAGATCGATCCATCGGCGTGGCGATAGGCCTTGATGCCCTCGAAGATTTCCTGACCGTAATGCAGGACCGAGGCCGCCGGATCCAGTTGCAACGGGCCATATGGACGGACCTGCGCATCGTGCCAACCCTGCGTCTTGTCCCAGGAAATGGCCACCATGTGGTCGGTGAAATGGATACCGAAGCCGGGCGCGGCCAGGATCGCGGACAGTTCGTCGGTCGCGCGCGGCGACGGGGAGCGGTTCGAGCTAAAGGAAACGGACACCGGTGGAATTCCTGTAGAGCATGCGGATGGAAGAGAGCGGCGCCACGGGTGGAGCGCGCCTTCGGTCACAGCATCCCGGTTTCGAGCCGGGCGGCCTCGGACATCATATGGCGTCCCCATGGTGGGTCGAATACCAGTTCGACATCGGCTTCGGCGATGGTCGGGATCATTTCCAGCTTGCTGCGCACGTCGTCGACCAAGATCTCGCCCATGCCACAGCCCGGCGCGGTGAGCGTCATCTTGACCTCCACCAGGCGCTGGCTGTCGCTGTCGCGATGCTGGATGGCGACGTCGTAGACCAGGCCCAGATCGACGATGTTGAACGGGATCTCGGGATCGAAGCAGGTGCGCAGCTGCTGCCACACCAACGCCTCGACCTCCTCGTCGCCGGCGTTCTCGGGCAATTCCAGCCCAGGCGGGGGTTCCTTGCCGATCGCATCGCCATCCTTGCCCGCTATGCGGAACAGGTTGCCTTCGACAAATACGGTATAGCTGCCCCCCAGCGCCTGGGTGATGTAGCCGTAGCTGCCTGCGGGCAGGGTCACCGAGTCGCCCTGCGGCACCATGACGGCATCGCAATCGCGTTCGAACTGGACGGGTTCGCTGCTACGGGAGTACATGGACCTGGATATGAGGGCGCGGGCTGCGCGTGCAAGCCGGACATTTTAGGGACTATTTCCCGCGATCACATCCCATGCCGCGAAACAGCGTGTTCAGGCGATCGCAGCGCTGATGGATGGTGGGCATCGCCGGCGCGAACCCTTATTCTGTCGCGCACTTCCAGGAAG
>JAATFS010000032.1 GCA_015655035.1 Lysobacterales bacterium
CGATAGGCGAACGGCACGAGGCTGCGGGCTCGTGGCGGTGCGTCGCGTGGCGTCCGGTGGCCGGCACGCCCTCCGGCGGAATGCATAGCGCGGAGGATGCCCGTGGCATCTGCAGGTACCGCCCGTCCATGCCCTGCCCCCCTGGACCGCCGTCCGGCGCTCCCTGGTGGGTGCAAACCGTGCCGGAACCGTTGCCGGCTGCGTCCAGCACGGGCCGCGCCGCGGACACGGCGGCACGCAATCGCTCTCTGCGCGCGCCGCGGCGATCAGCTCCCGCCGGGCGCGGCGTCTCTGGGCAACCCCGCCTCGGCCCTGCGCTGCTCGAGGCGGTCGGGGTCCTCCACCTCGAACAGGCTGCCGTCGGCCTTGTGCTGGGTGCCGTAACGCTGCGGCTTGCCGGACATGACTAGGTTGCGGTCCACGAACATCGCCAGGTCGGACCTATCGTAGTGCCCTTGCGCCGCCGCCTGCTCCATCTGCTGCAGGAAGCGTTCGCGGAACGCTAGGTCGGTCGCATGCTGGGCCACGAGGAAGCCGGCGTGCGCGCCGTCCTCGCCCGCCCGCGCGATATCCGGAAACCCATTGCGCTCGATCAGCGCCGCCAGCGCCTGCTGGTTCTGCTTCTGTGAGGCGACCATGCGCTTGACCATGTCCTTGGCCGCGCCCTGGTTGGCCTGCAGCTGCTGCACGGTGAATGCACCGCGCATCTGCTCGCGGATCTTCTGATCGGCCTCGGCCAACGCGAGCAGCTGGGCGCGGTAGGACGCATCGACCGAGGTCCCGCTCCGGGCGCCCTCCTGTCCGGCCGCCAGGGCCGTCCCGCCGACGATCGCCGCCTGCGCCAGCAGTAGGCCCATGATCACGTTCTTCATGCCCATGCCACTCCTTTTCCGGTTTGATCGTCACCTGCACGTTCCCGGTCCGCCCCACCCGCGCGATCCACGAATTCCTCGTAGCCGCCGGCGTCCCCGTTCACCAGCAGCGAGCAGAACCTGCTCGCGATCGCCATCCCGGGCGCCTTCTGGTCCATGTAGAGGAACTGGCCACCGGGATTGAGTTCCAGGAAGACCGGCTCCCCCCCACCCGACGGCACCACGAAGTCGGCGCAGAAGAAGTCGATCCCCAGCGCCGACCGCAGGGCATCCAGCTTATCGCACAGGCCGTCGGGCGGAGCGATCCATTCATCGCTTATCGAGGTCTTGTGCCTCACCGCACGGTAATCGATCTCTCCGGTCAGGGAGTGGCTCATGCGCATGCACAGGCAAGACCCGCCCATGCAGATGACGCGCACGTCGGCGCAATGGTCGATCACCTGCTGGCAGGTCGTGGGCTTGTCAACACTTCGTTTGAACGACGCGGCGCCGCCGTGGCAAGCGGGCTGCATCGGCGCGAGGCGTCGTCCTCGCGCAAGGTCACGGGAACCCGGCCCAACCCTCTGATTGCGCTTATTTTCTTCCAGGAAGCCGGACGCCTTGACGATGTGCCTGCCAGGTCCGGCCGGACCATGAAGCGCTCAGGTCCGCTAGCCGATGACGCGCCTGAAGGGAGGAAGTGCGTCGATGATGCGCTTGCCGTAGCGGCGGGTGAGCAGGCGCGAGTCGAGGATGATCACGCGGCCGTGGTCGCTGGAGCTGCGGATCAGGCGGCCGGCGAACTGGGTCAGGGTGCGCAGCGCGTGCGGGATCGCGATCAGGTTGAAGGCGTTGTGGCCGCGGCTCTCCAACCATTCGCTCAAGGTGGAGGTCTGCGGGTCGGTGGGCACGGCAAACGGTACCTGCGTGATCACCACGGTGGTGCAGGCCTCGCCGGGCAGGTCCAGGCCCTCGCCGAAGGAGTTCAGTCCGAACAGCACCGAGCCTTCGCCGGCGGCGATGCGCCGCAGGTGCTCGGTGATCAGCTGCGACTTGTTGCCCTCGCCCTGCACCAGCACGCGGTTGCGCTGGGCCAGCGGCATCAGGTCGGCAACCTTCTCCATCTTCCAGCGCGAAGTGAACAGCACGATGCTGCCCTTGCTGTTCCAATCCAGCTCGCGCACCAGGTAGCGCGCGACCTCCTTGGGATGGCCTTCGCGGTCGTCCGGCGTGACCGGGAAACTGGGCACGATCAACTCGGCCTGGTTGGGTAGGTCGAACGGCGAGGCCAGCGACACCATCTCGGCATGCTCGGGCACACCGTTGTCGATCGCGAAGGCCTGGAAATCGCCACCGCCGGTTAGCGTGGCCGAGGTCATCACCACCGAGTCGACATCGTTCCAGAGCAAGCTGCGCAACACCTGCGCGGCCGATACCGGCGAGCAATGGCAGACCAGGTCGCCATCGCGTGACAGCGTGATCCAGCGTGCGGTGGGTGGCTGACCTTCCTTGTCCTCGCGACGCCAGCCGCTCCACAGCTCATGCTGCTGTTCGATCATTTCCAGTGCCATGCCCATGCTGCGTTGCAGGCGCTCGCGCGCGCTGTCGTCCTGCTTGGCCTTGGCCACAAGGCCATGCGCGGCATGCACCCAGTTGAACAGCGCGCGCGTCTCCTCGCCCAGTTCCTCCACCGCCGGCAGCCATGCCTGCGGCAGCTGGCCGTTGACCGCACGCCATTGCGGATCGCGTTCGCCCGGGTCGGGTTTCCATACGCGCTCGATCTCGGTGTGGAAGGCCTTGAGCAGTTTCGCCACGCGCGCGGCCACCTCGATGGCCTCGTTCGGCAGCAGCGTGGCGATCTTGTCCTTGTCCACCGCGCGGTAGGCAGCAGCGATCAGGATCTGCATGCGGCTGGTGCGCTTGGCCATTTCGTCCAGCGGCAGGCTGGCCGCACCCTGGCCGATGGCGACACTGGCGACGTGATGGCCTTCATCGAGCACCAGCAGCATGTCCGACGGCGCGGCGATCAGCGGCTGGCCGTTGTCGGCATCGCCCAGCGACAGCGTGGACAGCAGCAGTGCGTGATTGGTGACCACGATCTGGGCCTCGCGCACGTCGGTGCGGGCCTTGAGCACCGGGCACTGCGCGGAGTACGAGCAGCGCCGGCCGGCACAGCCGGAGGCCGGCGTGGTGATGCGCAACCGCAACGGCACCGATACCGGCTCCGGCGCGTCGTCCAGGTCGCCGCTCCAGCTGCGTTCGGCGTAGGCCTTGGCCAGGCGTCCGGCGATGTCGGCATCGGCCGGGCTCAGAGGGCGGTCGTACAACACCTGCTCGTCGTCGAACATGCCCTCCTGGCTGGTCTCGCCCTGCAACTCGGCCGCATTGCGGGTGCACAGGTAGCGGGTACGGCCCTTGGCCAGCGCCACCGAGGCCTCCAGGCCAGTCGCCTTGAGGAAAGCGGGGATGTCGCGCTCGACCAGTTGCGACTGCAATGCCACGGTGCCGGTACTGATCACCAGCTTCTTTTTCGTTGCCAGCGCGATCGGCACGCCGGCGGTGAGATAGCCCAGACTCTTGCCGACGCCGGTAGGCGCCTCGGCCACGCCGATACCGCCTGACGTCGCCAGCGCGCGCGACACCACGCCAATCATCTGGCTCTGCGCCCGCCGCGTGGTGAAACCGGGTGTATTGGCCTGTAGCTTGGCATAGGCGTCGCGGATGCTGGCCTTGAGTGGGTCGGTCAACGCGCGCGCAGTCTTGGCGGGCTCGGCTGGTGCCGCCGGGCTGGCTGTTTCATTCATCCAGGTATTTTCTCATGCCCGGTCGCATCCGCCGATACCGAGCAGGATATCGGCCGGCGGCCGCACGCGGCACCGGCTCGCTCAGTCGGCGCTGACCAGCAGCGCATCGCGCTCGCGCAGCCCGCGATACACCAGGTCGGTCTGTGGCCGCACCCCATGCCACAGTTCGAAACTCTCGGCGGCCTGTTCCACCAGCATGCCCAGACCATCGATGGCATAGCGGCACTGCGCCGCGCGTGCCCACGCCAGGAACGCGATCGCGGCTTCGCCATAGTTGAGGTCCACCGCCGCGGTCATGCTGTTGACCAGCGACGACGGCAGCGTAAGCGGAAGGTCATCGGCACGGCGACCGGCAGCGGTGGCATTGACGATCAGCTCGAAGTCGCCCTGCGCGCCCAGATCCTCCCAATACCGTGTGGTCACGCGCCCCGGTTCGCCGAGCACGTCCGACAGCGCATCGGCGCGCGTGGGCGAACGATTGACGATAACCATCTCCGTCGCACCGGCCTCCAGCAGCGCCGGTGCCACGCCGCGTGCCGCGCCACCTGCGCCCAGCAGCAGCACCCGGCGCCCGCGCAGATCCAGGCCATGCCGCTCGGTGAGATCACGCACCAGTCCGGCACCGTCAGTGTTCTCGCCCAGCCACTGGCCGTCGCGGCGGGCCAGCGTGTTGACCGCACCCGCCCGGCGCGCCCGCTCACTGAGGTGAGCCGACAGCCCATAGGCGAGCTCCTTCAACGGCAGCGTGACATTGGCACCCTGGCCGCCCTCGGCGACGAAGCGCTCCAACGTAGCAGCAAAATCGGCCGGAGCCGCGTCGATCGCAGTGTAGTCCAGCGCAATGCCGGTCTGGCGGCCGAACTCGCTGTGGATGCGCGGCGACAGCGAATGGGCGACGGGGTGGCCGAACACGGCGTAGCGGGATGCGGACATGAACTGTTCTCTGGTTGACTAGACTGTGCGGACACTTGTGCAGGAGCCGATGATGCAGACCCGATGGCCATGGCTCGCGCTAGCGGCGAGTTTACTCTGCACCCCGTCAGCATCGGGTCTGGCCGAGTTCGGGATCGAAGGCATGGGCGTGGTGTCGACAAAGGCCACCGAGGCCCGCGCCACGGTTTCGCCGGACGGCCAACACATCGTCTGGGGCAGCCCCGACCGCAGCGGTGGCCCGGGCGGCTGGGACTTGTGGCAGGCGACGCTGCGTAACGGCCGCTGGGACGACCCGCAACCCCTGCCGATCGATTCCGCGTACGACGAGCGCGATCCCTTCCTCACTGCCGACGGGCACTGGCTGTACTTCGTCTCCAACCGGCCCGGAGGGCATGGCGGCCACGATCTGTACCGGGCCAGCATCAGCGCCGACAGTCGGCTCGGTACACCGGAAAACCTGGGGCCTGGTGTCAACACGCGCGCGGACGAACGCACGCCTACACTGTCGCTGCAAGGCACGCAGTTGCTGTTCGCCAGCAATGGTCA
>JAATFS010000280.1 GCA_015655035.1 Lysobacterales bacterium
ACCCGGTCGCGGATACGGCCGAGCTTGAGCGCAATGATCCGCGCCAGCACGTCGTCGCTGATCGGATAATACGGCACCACTTTCATGCGGCCGAGGAAGGCCGGCTTGAAGCTGCGCATCAGCACCGGACGCAGTGCCTCTGCCAGTTCGTCGGCGCCAGGCAGTTCTTCTGCGGGTTTGTTCAGGCAGGCCTGCATGATCTGCGAAGATCCGACGTTCGAGGTGAGAATGATCAAGGTATTGCGGAAATCGATTTCGCGACCTTCGGCATCATCCATCACGCCCTTGTCGAATACCTGGAAAAACATTTCCAGCACGTCCGGGTGCGCTTTTTCCACCTCGTCCAGCAGTACCACGCTGTACGGATTACGGCGCACCGCCTCGGTAAGCACGCCGCCTTCGCCATAGCCGACGTAGCCCGGCGGCGAGCCTTTCAGGCCGGACACGCTGTGCGCTTCCTGATACTCGCTCATGTTGATGGTCACCAGCTTGCGCTCGCCACCGTAGAGGATGTCGGCCAATGCCAACGCGGTTTCGGTCTTGCCCACGCCGGACGGGCCGACGAACATGAACACGCCCCGCGGCTTGTTCGGATCCTCCAGCTTGGCCGCCGCGGTGCGCACACGCTGAGCCACTGCATCCAATGCGTGATCCTGGCCGATCACGCGCTCCACCAGCAGCTTGCTCAGGTTGCGCACGACGCGGATCTCGTCCTTGACCATGCGGCCCAGCGGCACGCCGGTCCAGGCAGAAACGATCTCGGCCACCACGGTCCCATCGACCTGCAATGGCACCATCGGCGTCTCGCCCTGTAGCTCGCGTAGTTCCGCCAGCAAGGTGTCCAACTGCGCCTGCTCGGGCGAGCTGGCGACTTCGGCGCGCGCCTTCCTGCCCTTCACGGGCTTGCTGGCCGTTGCAGGTGCGGCGACCTCGGAAGCTGCCGGCGCGCTTTCCATCTGTTTGCGCAACTGCAAGATGCGATCGGCCAGGCCACGTTCGCGCTCCAGCCGCGCCTCGTTGGCCGCCAGCACTTCGTTCAATTCCTGCTGATACCCGCGCAGTTCGGCCATGCGCTCGCCATGCTGACGCGCGCCACCAGCGGTCTCGCGTTCCAGCGCGGCCAGTTCGGCGGCGATGCGATCGAGCCGCTTGCGCGCTTCTTCGATGATGGCCGGGGTTGCACTCCTGCCCAGCGCCACCTTGGCGCAGGCGGTATCGAGCACGCTCACCGCCTTGTCCGGCAACTGGCGACCGCTGATATAGCGATGCGACAGCCGTACCGCTTCGGTCACGGCTTCGTCCAGCACGCGGATGCTGAAGTGCTTTTCCATCAGCGGCACCATGCCACGCAGCATCGACGCAGCCAGGTCCTCGCCCGGTTCTTCGACCTTGACCACCTGGAAGCGACGCGCCAGCGCGGCATCTTTTTCGAAGTATTTCTTGTATTCGCTCCAGGTGGTCGCGGCAATGGTACGCAGTTCGCCGCGCGCCAAGGCCGGCTTGAGCAGGTTCGCCGCATCATTCTGGCCGGCGGTGCCGCCGGCGCCGATCATGGTGTGGGCTTCATCGATGAACAGGATGATCGGATGAGGGCTCTTCTTGACCTCGTCGATCACGTTCTTGAGGCGGTTCTCGAACTCACCCTTGACGCTGGCACCGGCCTGCAGCAAGCCCAGGTCGAGCACGTGCAACGCCACGCCTTGCAGCACGTCGGGCACGTCCTTCTCGGCAATGCGCCGTGCCAGCCCCTCGACCACGGCGGTCTTGCCCACGCCGGCTTCGCCAGTGAGGATCGGGTTGTTCTGGCGCCGGCGCAGCAGAATGTCGATCACTTGACGGATCTCCCCATCGCGGCCGATCACGGGGTCGATCTGGCCATCGCGTGCGCGCTGGGTGAGATTGGTGGTGAACTGGTCCAGGGCCGGCGTCTTGGACAAGCCGCCATTGCCTTCCGGTTGCGCCGGAGCCTGGTCAGCGGCCTCGTCCGCACCCGCCGACGCGTCGGCGAAGCGAACGCTCTGCCCCGCTTCCTGCGAACCCTCGGTGAGGTGGGCGAAGTCATGCTTGAGTTCTTCCAGCTTGAGCCGTACGAACAGCTTGGAGCCGCGGTAGGCCAGCTGTGACAGATCCGGCTCGGTCAGCAGGGCCAGCAGCAGGTGACCACTGCGGATGCGGGTGGTTTGCGAATCCAGCGACGCGATCAGCCAGGCGTG
>JAATFS010000046.1 GCA_015655035.1 Lysobacterales bacterium
CATCGAACGCGACCGGATCGAAGGCCTTGCCCGAAACCTGTGCCTGCCGCAGTGCGGTGAACAAGCGCTGCCAGCGCGGCAGGTAGAACCCAGCGTACATGCCTTGCCAGGCCTTCGATGCGTAGTCCGACAAGTTGCCCTCGCCGCCCCACACGCTGACCTGAGCACGCGCATTGGCAACGTAGTAGCGCCTGAGCTGCGGATCGTCAGCGTACGCGGCCGCTTCGCCGGTCCAGTCGGCCAATGTCTCCTGCTGCCCACCGACCAGCGCATCCAGGCCCTGCACCAGCGCGTCCACGGTGGCGCGATCGCGGTCGCCGGCCGCCAGGTCGCCCCGCTGGTACGCGGCGACGGCCTGCTGCAACAGGCCATCGATCCGGCCTGTCAGGTAGTGCCGCGCATACTCGACCAGGTCATAGCGATACAGCGGCGCATCGCGATAGTGCCCGGCCTGCGCCAACAATGCGTCGATGCCGCTACGCAGGCGTAGCGGATCGCCCGGCGCGGCCTCGGCATCGACGATGCCGGGCGTGGGGCGCTTGAACAGCAGGTAGGCACCGGCGCGCTTGTTCCACCAGCGCGGTGTCCAGTAGCGCGTGCTGTAGAGCGAGGCTTGCAAGTCCTGCCAGGCCGCCATCAACGCCGCATCGGTCTGCCCGTAGCGCGCACGCGTGTATTGCGCCAGCCATGCCTGCATCGGCTGCCCAGGTCCTTCCCAGGCCAGGCCATAGAGATACGCGTAGACCACCGAATTGCTGTGCAGCCCTTCGGGGAATACACCGAAGCCGGACAGGTTGCGGCGCTGCGGGTCGTCCAGCAGTGCCGCTACATCGTTGCGATAGAACTCGAGATCGCCATAGACCGGATTGCTGCCGCCGTAGTTGTGCACATAGCCATAGATCCATTGCTTGCCTTCGAACGCCTGCGATGCCTTCCAGATACCGGGATAGCGGTCGTTGCCGATGTCCAGCACCATCAGCCGGTCATCGGGAATCCGGCTCAGGAATGCGGCGATCGCCGACGGTTGCCAGAACTCGCGATCGGCGCCGAACAACCAGCCCTGCATCACCCAGGTCGCCTGCGGATTGGCGTCATGGATCGAGCGATAGATCGCCTGGCCGTAGTCGGCCAGGCGCGCATCGCGCTGCGCCGCCGGCACCGCCTTGGCCCTGGCCGCTGCGGTATTGGCCGTGCTGTCGCCATAGGCGGCATGCAGCACGTCGCTGCCGTCGCCGGAGACGGGCGGCAGCATTTCGTTGAAGGCATCGGCCAGGTAGTACCGGCCTGGGCCGTAGGCATGGCTGTACAGCTCGATGAACCGCTTGGCGATCCGCGCGAACAACGGGTCGGCCGGGTCCAGCCAATAGGTTTCGTGGAAGCCTTCCCAGGCACGCATGCGGTAGATCCTCGCGTGCGGATGCGCCTGTGCGAACGCCCGGGGCACGTAACCGGCGAATGCCGGCAACACCGGATGCATGCCCAGCGCGCGCATTCGCGTCAGGATCTGCTTCTGCAACACCTGCTTGCGCTCGATCCATGGCTGCGGCAGCGGCGCGCGATAGCCTTCGATATTGCCCATGCGCTGCCACGGCGTGAACGCGGGACCGGAAAAATAATCGCCCAGGTCGCGCTCGGACACGCCGAACTCGCGCCACAGTGCCTGCCAGATGGCCTCCTGGCCTTCCATCGCCAACGGCATGTCGATGCCGTGCAGCGCCATCCAGTCGATTTCCTTCTCCCAACGCGCCCAATCCCAGAACGGCGTGGTGTAGCCGTAGGTGCAGGTGTTGAGATAGGCGCGATGCGGGAACGGCGTGCGCACGCGCTCGCCGTGATAATCGGGGTACGCGCCCGGCAGTTGTACCCGGCTCCCCTCCCAACTCACCGAGGCTGCGCCGATGGCATTCAGATGGGCATAGGCGCCATGCGCCAGCGCGACCTGCGAGGAACCTTCCACTTCCAGCCGTCCGTGCCGCGCCTGCACCCGATACCAGTCGCCCTGTCCGTCCTGGCGCAGATGCAGCGCGATCTGCCCCGCTTGGGTACCGAGGCTGCGCTGCAACACCTGCTGCGCCGGCCCGGCTGCTTCCACCGCCGCCGCCCACCCAGATAGCAGCGTGATCGCTACCCCCAGCAGCCACACCACCCTGTGCCGCTTCCCACCTGATGCGCTATGCATCCGCTCGTCTCCTCGAAACTCGAACCCACTGTCCACCGGGCGACACCGCCAGCGCCCCCGCGCGATGGCGCGCTGGCCGCGCGCCTGCAACGCACCGCCTCAGAGGATGTCCCACTTCAGCGTGAGGTAGTAGCTGCGCCCGGTCACGCCGGTCATCTGCCACACATTGCTGGCCTGGTAGTAGGCCTCTTCGCGCTCGTTGGTGATGTTGACCACTCCCAGCGACAGGCTCAGCGCGTCCGTGGCCTGGTAGCCCAGTTGCGCATCGAGCTGGGTACGCGCCTTCATCACGTGCCCGGCGTAGGCGAAGAAGCTGTCCGAGCGGGTCTGGTAGTACTCGCTGCGATGAGTGGCCGATACGCGCGCACTGAACAAGCGGTTTTCCCAGAAGCCGGTGACGTTCCAGGTCTTCTCGGAAAGATTGCTGATGACGTAGTCGTCCTTGTAGTTCGGAATGACGCGCGTGTAGTTGGCGCTCACGCCGAAGCCATCCAGCGGCAGCCACGCATCCAGCGATTGCGTCCACGCCAGTTCGTAGCCTTTGATACGGTTGATGTCGTTGCTGTTCAACGTCTGCGTGATCTCGTACACCTCGCCGGAATCGGCCACGCACTCATTGTCCGAATTGGTGCTCAACGCATCGCCGTTGTAGCTGGCCGGGCAGATCTCGCGGTTGTAGGTGCCGTTCTTGATCGCCTTGTAGAAACCCGACAGCGACACACTGCCGCCGGAGTAGTACCACTCCAGCCCCAGGTCGGCCTGCTCGGCGGTCATCGCCTTGAGGTTGGCCGAACCCACGCTCACCGTGTTCAAGGTGCGCCCATCGGTCAGCAGGCCGGTTTCCTCGGTGGTGGCGATGGCGGTATTGCTGGTCAGGATCGGACGCACCAGCACCTTGGCAGCCGATGCCCGCAGCAACAGGTCCGGACGCATCTCCAGCACCAAGTTAACGCTGGGCAGCCAGTTGTTGTAGCGATACACCGATGTCTGGTTGCCGATGATGTTGTCGGCCTCGGTATTCACCGCATCCGGGGCGGTCAGGTAGGTATCGGTCTTTCGGCGGGTGTTCTCGTAGCGAAGCCCGATGTTGCCGCGCAGCGGCATCGAGCCGACCTCGGTGTCGATCTTGGCCAGCGCGTAGGCCGAGTAGATGTCGTTGCTGATCGAATAACTCGACTGCGGCGCGAACACCACCGGGATCGCGACGCCCTCCGCTTCCAGCGCGGCCTGGTAGGCGCCCAGGTTGGGGATGATGAAGGCATCCTGGATCGAATGGCGTCCGCCGAGAAAATTGCGCTCGACCGTGCCGAAGTCGGACATCGACGGCAGGTCCGAGGCATCTGCATCGCCGATGATGTAGCGGTCGCGCCGCCATACGTTGCGGTCCAGGGTCTCGCGGCGATATTTGGCACCGACTTTGACTGCACTCAGCCAGCCCCAGCCCAGCCAGCGCTCGGCGTCGAACTGGATCGAGTCCTCCTGGTTGCGCAGCGTCTTGATCGAGCCGTTCGGATACTCGTTGCGGGTGGTGGTGTCGTACCAGCTGCCATCGGCAAGATCGTTGGCGACATCGAACAGGATGTCCGACGGACGCGAGATATCCAGCACGCTCGCATCCACGCCAACCCCGACGATCGCCGCAGTCTCGTCTTCGTCGGTCTTGCCGACCGTGTGATTCAGCGCACCGGTCAGGGTCCAGTCGGCCGGCGTCCACTTGAAGTTGTAGCTCACCATTTGCGATACCCAGTCATGGTTCTCGAACTGGCGGTTGTTCTCCATGGTGTAGTCCTCGGCCAGCACCCGGGTGGCGTAGCCGTTGTCGGCGGCCTGCACCGTCTGGCTGCCGGAACTGAGCAGGAATACCTGCTGCTTGATGTCGTTGCGGGTCTTGTCCTTGGAGTAGATCGCGGTCAATCCCATTTCCAGATCGTCGCTGGGCTGCCACTGCAATGCCGCGTTGAACATGCTGCGTTCGGTCTCGCGATCGATGCGGCGATAGCGCGTGCGCGTGGGCATGACCACCGACTCGCCCTCGTAACTGCCGTTGCCCCAACGATCGATCCAGAAGTAGTCGGCGCGGTCCTCCAGCTTCTGATGGCCGGCATTGAGGAACAGCCCCAGTTTTCCGTCGCCGACCTGGAACTGGTCGATGTAGCTGAACACCGCCTTCGGAGTCGGATCGCCGCCATCGACCGAATCCGAATACTGCCCGGTCGCCGACACGATCAGCTTGCGTTGCTTGTAGTCCAGCGGCTTGATCGTGTCGATGTTGACGGTGCCCGACAGCCCACCGGCATCCATGTCGGCGGTGGGCGACTTGATCACCTGGATGCCGGCCGCCAGTTCGGGCTGGATGATGTCGTAGCGAAAGCCGTCGGTGAAATCGGCGCTCTTGAAGGTCTGCCCGTTGATCGTGGTCAGCGCGTATTGCGGCCCGAGGCCCCGGATGCTGATGGTCGAGCCGCGCCCGTTGATGCTGGCGATCTGCACGCCGGGGATGCGCTGGATCGCCTCGGCGATGTTCTCAGCCGGGAACTTGCCGATGTCTTCCGACGAAATACCGTCGGTCATGCGGATGTCGTCGCGCTTTTTGTCCAGCGCGGTGATCAGGCTCTTCTGGTAGGAGCTGGTAACGGTAACAGCGTCCAACTGCGGGATCGACGCGGAGTCGGCGGCGGCCTGCTGGGCCTGTGCACTGGCACTGAGCAAGCCGATGCAGATGGCGGTGGCAAGCAGGGACGGGGAACCGCAACACGAGCGGGAACGGGCGACCTGTGGCATGAGGGCTATCCTGGTTGATGGCTGATCGGCACTACGACGTCACCGACACGCCAGCGCTACCCATGGATCCGGCTTCCCAACCAGCAAGCCTCCACAGCGCGCACAAGCCATCCGTTCCAACGACGGAACCGCCTGGAAGCACCCTGTTCACCACGTGTATCCGACCCCCTCGCCCGCCCCTCGAGGTAGCGTCCCCCGGCCCCTTCCCGCCCGTGGAACGCAAGTCACCGCTGGCCTATCGCCCCGGATGTGCCTGGACCGATCCGGGATGCATCGATTGTTATGGTGTTAGAAAGATCATGTCAATGCGCGCCGCTAGAATCGCAGCAGATGACCGCACGACACGCCTCGAAAGGCCGAAAAAAACTTTATTTATCAACAATTAGATTAATTTCCTGGAATCCGCGGCGCGTTTCCGTCCATTCGTTGTCACGATACCTATAAGTAACCAATTACAGCGACCATACCAATTCGCAAATGCGCGCCGGGCGAGTTTGCGCGATGCGGCCTCGAGAGCCATCGCCGCTGTCGTTCGGTGCGATCCAAACCGCTGATCGCAGAGACAATTCCGGTCCTCCACCACGCAATTGCCGTTACCGCACCACGCTTCGCTGACCACGCGTGTCTCCGGACGAATCCTTCAGACATCTATTGACATCGTTGTCATACGGTCGTAAGAATCGGCCTGCAATGGGGGTAAGGTCCGCAACTATGCGGGGGCTCGAAAGGGGACGGGGCATGGAAAGGCGTGGGGTCGCACAGGTCCAGCTAGCCGGAAAGGATGTGACGCGCGATGCGCCGAGCACCTTTCTCGCCGCCGATGTCGGCGGCACGCACGTGCGCGTCGGGCGCATCCAAACCAACCCCGGCATGTCCCAGCCCATCCGCGTACTCGACTACCGCACCTATCGGTGCGCGGACCATGCCAGCCTGGCCGCCATCCTGGGCGACTTCCTCGACCACGGCCCGGCCGTGTCCGACTGCGTGATCGCCAGCGCTGGCTTCCCGCTGGAGGACGGCACCGTCATCAGCACCAACCTGCCGTGGATTCTGTCGCCCCGCGCGATCCGCCAGGAACTGGCACTGGCCTCGGTGCATCTGGTCAACGACTTCGAGGCACTCGCACACGCCGCCGCCTACATGGACGCCAGCGAAGTGCTGCAACTCAGCGGCCCCGCCCACGCGCCGCGTGCACCGATGCTGGTACTCGGCCCGGGCACCGGGCTGGGCGCAGCGGTGTGGATTCCGACCGCCGGCCACCCGGTCGTGCTCGCCACCGAAGCCGGACAGGCCGCACTGGCGACCAACCGCATGCTGGAAATGCAGTTGCTGCAAGAGATGCTCAAACAGCGTAGCCACGTCTCGGTGGAACACGCGCTGTCCGGACCAGGCCTGCTCAACCTGTATACCGCGCTATGCACGCTCCGGCAGAGCGCGCCGCGGCATGCCTCGCCAGATGCGATCACCGCCGCCGCACTCGACGGCAGCGACCCGCTCGCGCGGGAAAGCCTGGACGTGTTCTGCGGCCTGCTAGGCAGCGTGGTCGGCGACATGGCCCTGCTGTACGGCGTGCAGGGCGGCATCTACCTGGCCGGCGGCATCCTGCCGAAGATCCGTCGATTCCTCATCGACAGCAGCTTCGTACCGCGTTTCCTCGACAAGGGACCGATGCGCGAAGCGCTGGAACGCATTCCCGTGAAGCTGGTCGAGCACGGGCAGTTGGGCGTCATCGGCGCCGCCAACTGGTACCTGGGCCAGAAGACGTAAGCCAGCACCTCGCACCATCCGCGGGCAGCAACGCGTTCAGGGGGAGGACCTGACGCACAGGTCCGGCAGCGCCAACGCCACCGGAACAATCATTGATTGATGAGGAGAGCCATCATGAAGTACCGCACGTCCGTACTGTCAGCAGCCATCGTCACCAGCCTGGCGTTCAGCGCACACGCGCAGGACACCCGTACGCCATCGGCGGCCACCGAACTGGATACCGTCCAGGTGGTGGGCATCCGTGGCAGCATGGAAAAGTCCCTCGATAGCAAGCGCGAGGCGCAATCGCATGTGGAAGTAGTGACCGCCGAGGACATCGGCAAGCTGCCCGCGCGCAACGTCGCCGATACCTTGCAGCGGCTTCCCGGCGTCAACATCAGCTCATCCAGCGCCAACGAGGGCGGATTCGATGAGAGCGACCGCGTGAGTCTGCGCGGCACCACACCCAGCCTGACCCTGACCCAGATCAACGGCCACTCCATCGGCTCGGCCGACTGGTTCATCCTCAGCCAGACCGAAACCGTCGGACGCAGCGTGAGCTATTCGCTGCTGCCCTCGGAGCTGGTCAGCCAGGTCATCATCCACAAATCGTCGGAAGCCAAGCTCAACGAAGGCGGTAGCGCCGGCACAGTGGACGTCATCACGCGCAAGCCCCTTGAGTTCGCCGATCCCCTGCACGTGGAGGCTTCGGTAGGTGGCGTCTACTCGGATCTTCCCGACAGTACGAAACCGCAATTCAGCGGCTTGCTCAACTGGAAGAACGCAGCCAACAACTTCGGCGTGCTGCTGCAAGCCTTCTATCAGGAGCGCGAACTCCGACGCGATGGCGAAGAGATCGTAGGCGGCTTCAGCCAGATCCCGGCCGATGCCGCAGTGGTGGCAACCAACCCCGACCTGGCCGGCGTGTACTACCCCAACCTGCCCGGCGCTGCCTATTTCAGCCAGACCCGCGAACGCAAAGGCGGGCTGATTGGATTGCAACTCAAGCCCACCGACACACTTACGCTCGGCCTGGATGCATTCGTATCCAAGATGGAGGCCAAGAACTACAACCGCAACTACATGTTGTGGACCGGCAACTTCGTCAATACGCAGGCGCCGCTGCCCGGCTATGTGATCCAGAACAACACCCTGGTCAAGGCCGACTACGCAGGCCAGGCCGGCACCGGCTACGGCATCTACGACATGATTTCACGGCCGCAGTCCAGCGCCGACACCGGCTACGTCACCTTCGATGCCGACTGGCAGGCCAGCGACGCCTTGAACCTCAAGTTCCAGGCCGGCACCACCGAAGGCAAGGGCAAGACTCCCACCCAGAACATTGCCGAAGTCGTCACCGGCGTCGGCGCTGGCGGCGGCTGGCAGGTCAACGGCACCGATCGCCCGACCGATTGGTATCTGGGAGGCGACAACAGCTCATCGGCCGGCTCGACCTGGGGTGGTACCTGGGGCGCACAGAACTACGAAGTCACGGACAAGGAAAACTGGGGCAAGATCGACGGCGAACTGTACTTCGGTACCGATGGGGTGATGCCGACCCTGGATTTCGGCGTGCGCTATGCCGACCACACCCGCCAGGTCGAAAGCCCCTACGGCTGGGATCTGGACGGTGACGGCATCTGGTCATCGCTGCAATCGGCCGCGATCGCAAACTACCCGGGCGACTTCGGTGACGGCATCGGCGGGACGTTCCCGTCCAACAGCTGGTACTACACCCAGGATGCGCTGGCAGATGCCATCAACGGCAATTCGACCCTGCGCAACGACGGCGCTCGCAAGAACTGGGCCTCCGAATTCAAGGTCCAGGAAAAGACCACCGCCGCCTATCTGCAAGCCAACCTGGAAGGCAACGACTGGGATGCCAATTTCGGCGTGCGCTACGTCAGCATCCGCCAGGACATCCGCTACAACCGCGCAGTGGACGCAGGCACCGCAGGCGCCATCGAGACCTCGCTGTTCGGACCGTACGTCCCCGTGATCGCCCGTAACGAACACAAGCGCCTGTTGCCCAGCGCCAATGTGAAATTCAAGCTCAGCGACGAGGCAGTACTGCGCGTGGCCGCCTCGCAAACGATGACGCTACCCGACTACTCGGCGCTGGCAGGCGCAGTGTCATTGACCAACCTCACCCACACGGGTTCCGGTGGCAATGCCGAACTGGACCCGATCATCTCCACCAATGTCGATGCCTCGGTGGAATGGTATTTCGCTCCGCGCGCGCTACTGGCCGCCAGCGTCTACTCGATGGACCTGCGCAACTACGTCAAGTACGACACCGTGGTCCGTCCATACGTGAACGACCAGACTGGCACTGTCGAAGACTACGAAGTCACCATCCCCGTCAATAGCAATGGCCGCGTACGCGGCGTGGAACTGACCTACGAGCAGCCCCTCGGCGATTACTTCGGCCTCTCCGCCAACTACACCTACGCCGATGGCGAAGCCGACGGCGGAAAACCGCTCGTGGGCACCTCGAAGAACACCTACAACGCCTCGGTGTACTTCGAGAACGATAAATTCAACGCTCGTGTCGCCTACACCTACCGCTCCTCGTTCTACCACGGCATGCTGCGCGCAAACGAGTATTTCCAGGACGACACCGGCACATTGGCCGCATCGCTCGGCTACACCTTCAACGACTGGTTCTCGGTCAGCCTGGACGGCCTCAACCTCAACAACCCCAAACTGAAATACTACGTAGCCGACGGCCACCCACAAGCCTTCTACAGCAACGGACGCCAGTACTACCTAAACCTGCGCTTCAAATACTGACGCTTGCGCGCACACCAGTAGCAACCAGACACGGGCCCGGAAAAATCCGGGCCCGTGTCGTTAAGGGCACCCCATTCAACACCGTTGGATACCAACCCAGCACTCGCTGTTGCTGTTGCTGTTGCTGTTGGTGAATGCCGCCTCCGCCGAGGAGCGCAGGGCACCGGTGCGGCTTCATCGCACCGGCTCGCGTCGGGCGAAGGCACTTTTGGTTACTTTTTGGCAAGACATAAAGTGACTCGCGCCGACGGGCGCGAAAGCTCTTGATCTTGATCTTGATCTGGCTGAGCACCAGCACCAGCACCCAAACAAAAACATCGAAACCGAAGTCCCTCCCACAACACGACACTCACCCCACGCGCCGCGCCGCGCCCGGCAAACGTCGATCCACCCACGTCATTACATTGCGCAACCGCGTCGGCAACAGCGCCATCCCGGACAGCACCCCCAGGGTATTGGCCAGCGCATCCTTCGGATCGGCCATCCGATCCACCGTCAGCACCCCCTGCGCAACCTCGATACCAACCCCCAACACCACCAACCCGAGCGCAGCCAGCACCAACGTCCTTCGGCCCACGAACAACTGCACCGCCCCCCATGCCAACAGGAAGTAAGCAAGAAAGTGCTCCACCTTGTCGCTGTTGGACGGCAAGTCCGGGATCTCCGGTGGCGGCCCCAGGCATACCACGATCACCCCGACGATCGCCGCCCACCACAACCCCAGCCACAACCGTGGAAAACGGAATGGACGCAACCTGCTCATAGCCGCCAGGTCAGATCGCCCAGCAGGAACGCCGGCGCGAAATCCACATCGCGGGAAAAACCCATCACCTGGAAACGCTCGCCCATCTCGCTCGGCAGCGTGAGGCGCTTGACCTGATCGCGCAGGCGCACGCGTCCGACCTCGTCGGTTCGCTCCTCGGCCACCGCCAGCAATTGGTCCAGGCCATTGCCGAGCAGGAAGCTGGCCTGGGTGCAATAGCCGGCAAGATCGAAGCCCGCCCCGGTGCCCGCTTCCGCCAGTGCGGTGAAGTCCACCGACGCGGTGATGTCCTGCAAGCCCGGCCAGCGATACACGTCGTTATGCACGCGGTGGCGATAGAAGGCGCGCAACGTGCCCTGGTCGCGCTGCGGCTGGTAGTACTCGCCACGCGGGTAGCCGTAGTCCACGAACAGCATCGCACCGCGCTTCAAGCCGCCGGCCACTGCCTGGATCCAATACGGCAACTGGGGCAGCAGTTCGGAACGGTAGTCGTCGGCGAACGGCTGTCCGCGATACTGCTCGACGTGCCGCACCGCGGCCGCCAGCAACGCATCCGCCGGCTGCTCGCCACGAACGAACCCGCCGTGCGCGTCCAGCCCCACGGTTTCCTCGTACACCTCGCCGGCACGCACCGAAAAACGGGGCGTCGGCAGCGCGTCGATTACCTCGTTGGCGAACACCACGCCGTCCCAATCGTCGGCGAACGGGCCGTCCAGCCATTCCACCAGGTCGAACACCGGCGGGATCAGCGACTTGCCCAAGCGTTCGCGCTGACGCTCGCGCAGATCCGCGCTCGGCTCCAGGATCGCGTAGCGCTCGGGCAACGCGTCCAGTTCGAGCAGGCGCTTGAGCATGACCTCGGCGAACGCGCCGCTGCCTCCGCCCAGTTCCAGCACGCGCGCCTGCGGCCCCAACTGCTGCATCACCGGCGCCAGCGCGCCGGCCACGGTGGCAGCGAACAGCGGCCCCAGCTCCGGTGCAGTGACGAAATCGCCGGCCTCGCCGAACTTGCTCGCACCGGCGCTGTAATACCCCCAGCCCGGCGTATACAGCGACAGCTCCATGAAGCGCGAGAACGCGATGGCGCCACCAGAGGCGGCGATCTCGCCGCGCAGATGGGAAACCAGTTGTTCGCTGTGCGCAAGCGCATCGGGATCGGGCGCGGGAAGATCGGCGTGCATGGCAGGATCGATTGCGTAGACAATGCACAGCATAGCCGAGCGATCCAGAACCGCGGGAAGGCCCGATGCAACCATTCTCAAAAGTGGCCCTGATTACCGGCGGCGCGCGCCGCATCGGTGCAGCCATCGCCACCTATCTGCACGCACGCGGCTATGCCGTCGCCGTGCACGCACACCATGCCAGCCAGGCGCAGGCGGAGCTGGTCGCCGCGCTGGAGGCCAAGCGGCCCGGCAGTACGCTGGCGGTGCAGGCCGATCTGCGCGAACGCGATGCACCTGCTGCGCTGATGGCCCGTTGCCTGGAACGTTTCCAGCGACTCGATGCGCTGGTCAACAATGCCTCCAGCTTCTATCCGACACCGCTCGCCGAGGCTACGCCGGAACAATGGGACGATCTGTTCGCGCTGAACGCGCGCGCGCCGTTCTTCCTGGCCCAGGCCGCGGCGCCGCACCTGCGCGCCCAGCACGGCGCCATCGTCAACATCACCGACTTGTATGCGCGGCAGCCGCTGGCCCAGCATCCGCTGTATTGCGCGAGCAAGAGCGCGCTGGACATGCTGACCCGCACCCTGGCACTGGAACTGGCGCCGCAGGTACGCGTCAATGCGATCGCGCCGGGGGCCATCCTGTGGCCCGAGCAGGGCAAGAGCGAGCCGGCCCAACGGGCGTTGCTGGCGCGCACGCCGCTTGCACGCCTGGGCACGCCGGAGGAAGTGGCCAGCACCGTGCACTGGTTGCTCGATGGTGCCGAGTACGTTACCGGCCATACCGTGCAGCTGGATGGCGGGCGCGGCCTGACTTAGGGGCTGGTTGCCGGCTCCAGTGCAACCGTGGCGAATCCCACCCCGTGCTGTGGATGTGCTCGCCACAACGCGTCCAGGGTCCTGCCGCTGACCGGATCGACGAAGGCCGGAGCGATATCGGCCAGCGGCTTGAGCACGAAGGCGTGCCGCAGTTCCGGGCGCGGAATGCGCAGATGCCCCGGTCCTTCGACGATACGATCGCCGTAGAACACCACGTCCACGTCCAGCGTGCGGTTGCTGAAGCGCGGGCCGCTGCGGTCCCGGCCATGCCGGTCCTCCAGCGCATGCAGCCATAGGTCGAGCACCTCCAGCGGCATATCGGTGCGCAACAACACCCCGTTGTTCAGGAAGTCAGGCCCATCGAAACCCACCGATGGGGTCAGGTAGGCCGGCGAAACGACGATGTCGCCAAAGTGCGCGCGCAGCTCCTGCACGGCGGCATGCAGGTACCGCTGTGGCTGGAGGTTGCTGCCTAGGCTCAGAAGCACGGTGGTCATGCGATATTCGCGCACGCGCGCCCCGCCACCGTCAACCGCTAGCCAATCCACGGTACGGCGCATAGAATCAGGTAGCACAGTCCCACGGCAGCCCAATGACCTATTGCGTCGGCATCGAAGTGGACGAAGGCCTGGTCTTCGCCGCAGACACCCGCACCAACGCTTCTCTGGATGATGTTCGCGTCCACCGCAAGCTGCACGTGTTCGAGTACCCCGGCCAGGCCGTGTTCGCGCTGATGTCGGCCGGCAACCTGGCCACGACCCAGTTGGCCATCGCCAAGCTGCAGCGCGATGTCGACGAACAAGCCCCGCGCAAC
>JAATFS010000401.1 GCA_015655035.1 Lysobacterales bacterium
ACACGGACACAAGATCATCCCGCAGTCCTTCCCCTATCCGGTCGCCAAGCACGGATTGATCGGCCTGACCAAGGCCTTGGGGATCGAATACGCCGCACGCGGAATTCGGGTCAACTCGATCTCGCCCGGCCTGATCCTGGTACCGCGCATCGAAGCCTGGTTCGCCAGTTCGCCCGATCCGGAGGCCAAGCGCCAGGAACAGGCCGAATTACTGCCGTGCAAGCGCATCGGAACTCCCGACGAGGTCGCCTACACCGCGCTGTTCCTCGCCAGCGACGAAGCTCGCTTCATCAACGCCACCGACATCCTCATCGATGGCGGCCGCTCCCAGCTCTACCACGAGTAAGCCATGACCGTTACCGACGCAGCCCCCCTGTTCAAACTGCCGTTGATCGCCATCCTGCGCGGCATCACGCCCGACGCGACGCTCGAGCACGTCGGGGCGCTGGTCGATGCGGGGTTCGATGCAATCGAGATCCCGTTGAACTCGCCCAACTGGGCCGACAGCATCGCGCGCGCGCAACAGGCGTACGGCCAGCGCGCCTGGATCGGGGGTGGCACCGTGCTGCGCGACGCCGACGTAGACACCCTGGTGGAGATCGGCGCGCGCTTCATCGTCACCCCGAACACCCGACCGTCGCTGATCCGCCATGCGGTCGAGCGCGGCCTGATCGTCGTGGCCGGCTTCGCCACCGCCAGCGAGGCGTTCGATGCCATCGATGCCGGCGCGCAACTGCTCAAGTTGTTTCCGGCCGCCACCTACGGCGCCGGCCACGTGCGTGCGTTGCGCTCGGTACTGCCGGCCAGCGTGCCGGTCTACGTGGTCGGCGGCGTCAACACCGCCACCCTTGCCGATTTCCTGGCGCAAGGGGCGGCGGGCGCCGGCATCGGCGGCGAACTCTACAAACCCGGTCAATCACTCCAACTTACCCAGTCGCATGCACGCGCGTTCGTGCAGGCATACCAGGACGTCCAGGGATGAAGATCACCCGCCTCACCACGTACCACGCCGCGCCGCGCTGGCTATTTCTCAAGATCGAGACCGACGAAGGCATCACCGGCTGGGGCGAGCCCGTCATCGAAGGGCGTGCGCGCAGTGTCGACGCCGCCGTGCATGAACTGTCCAGCTACCTTATCGGCCGCAACCCCTCCCGCATCAACGACCTGTGGCAGACGCTCTACCGTGCCGGCTTCTACCGGGGCGGCGCGATCCTGATGAGCGCCATCGCCGGCATCGACCAGGCGCTGTGGGACATCAAGGGCAAGTGCCTGGGCGTGCCCGTGTACGAACTGCTCGGCGGACTGGTACGCGACCGCATGAAGACCTATCGCTGGGTCGGCGGCGACCGTCCGGGCGCGATCGTCGCCCAGATCCAGGCCTATCGCGCGCAGGGTTTCGACACCTTCAAGTTCAACGGTACCGAGGAACTGAAGCTGATCGACAGCGTCCGCGCAGTAGATGCGGCGGTGGTCAAAGTCGCCGAGATCCGCGAGGCCTTCGGTAACAGCATCGACTTCGGCATCGACTTCCACGGCCGCGTCGGCGCCCCCATGGCCAAGGCACTGCTGCGCGAACTCGAACCGTTCAACCCGTTGTTCGTCGAGGAACCGGTGCTGGCAGAGCAGGCCGAGCACTACCCGCGCCTGGCCGCCGCCACCTCGATCCCGCTGGCTGCCGGCGAGCGCATGTACTCCCGCTTCGAGTTCAAGCACGTGCTGTCTGCCGGCGGTATCGCCATGCTACAACCGGATCTGTCGCACGCCGGTGGCATCACCGAGTGCGTCAAGATCGCAGCAATGGCCGAGGCCTACGACGTGGCATTGGCACCGCACTGCCCGCTTGGCCCCATCGCACTGGCAGCCTGCCTGCACGTGGACTTCGTCGCCCACAACGCGGTCTTGCAGGAACAGAGCATCGGCATCCACTACAACGAAGGCGCCGACCTGCTCGACTATGTGATCAACAAGGACGATTTCCGCTGTGTCGATGGCAGTATTGCCGCACTGCCCAAGCCCGGGCTCGGCGTGGAGATCGACGAAGACATGCTCATCCGTGCCAACCAGAATCCACCGGACTGGCACAATCCGACATGGCGCCACGCCGATGGCAGCGTCGCAGAATGGTGATCGCGTGAACCGACCGCTCGCCACCCTCCCATGATCGCCATCGACTGGGGCACCAGCAGCCTGCGTGCCTACCTGCTGCACGAAAACGGCCAGGTGCTGCAGCGGCGGCGCAGCGACCAGGGCATCCTGGCCTGCAACGGCCGCTTCGCCGAGGTTTTGCAAGCACTGATCACCGATTGGCACGGCCCAGTGCTGCTTAGCGGCATGATCGGCAGCCGCAACGGCTGGATAGAACTGCCCTACCTGCCCGCTCCGGTCGGCGCCGCCGAACTTTCCGCAGCGATGCGCCTTCACCACGATCCCGGCCTGCCTGGCCACGCGCTGTGGTTCGTGCCTGGCGTCGCCTGCCATGCCGCGAACGGTGTACCGGATGTGATGCGTGGCGAGGAGACCCAACTGGTCGGACTGCTCACCGAACTCCCGCCCGGCGCCCATGTCGCCTGCCTGCCAGGCACCCACAGCAAATGGGCCCGGCTGGAAGACGCGCGTATCGCCGATTTCGCCACCGTCATGACCGGCGAGCTGTATGCGCTGCTGCGCCAGCACAGCCTGCTGGGCCGGTTGATGACCGACCCCCCTGGCCACTTCGACAACGATGCCTTCACCCAGGGCGTGGCCCGCAGCGGCGAGCCCGGTGGCCTGCCCCATCACTTGTTCGGCACCCGCACGCTGGCCCTGTTCGACCGCCTGCCCGGCGACGGCCTGGCCTCGTATCTGTCCGGCCTGCTGATCGGCCATGAGATCCGCGAACACGCGCC
>JAATFS010000108.1 GCA_015655035.1 Lysobacterales bacterium
GGTGCCGACGGCGCCGGCTCGGCACTGCGCGCGGCCATCCAGCGCACGCTTCCGCTGGGCGAACGCATCGAGTTCCTCGACCATTCCTACAAGGAACTGGAGATTCCCCCGAGTGCCGACGGCGGCTTCCGCATAGAGCGCAACGCGCTGCACATCTGGCCGCGTGGCCACTACATGTGCATAGCCCTGCCCAACGAAGGCGGCACCTTCACCGTCACCTTGTTCTTGCCGAACACCGGCGAGCCCAGCTTCGCCACCACCTGTAGCGGCGCGCAGGCCCGCGCCCTGTTCGCACGCGACTTTCCCGACGCGTTGCCATTGATCCCGCAGCTGGAGGCGCACTGGGAGGAACATCCGCCCGGCCTGCTCGGCACGCTGCACCTGGACCACTGGCACCTGGACGGCCGCGCCGTGCTGCTGGGCGATGCCGCGCATGCCATGGTGCCGTTCCACGGCCAGGGCATGAACTGTGCGTTCGAGGACTGCGTGGCGCTGGCCGACTGCCTTGACGCACATACCGACATCGACAGCGCATTCGCCGCGTTCGAAGCCGAGCGTCGTGACGATGCCGCCGCGATCCAGCAAATGGCGCTGGAAAACTACCTGGAAATGCGTGATCGCGTGGACGATCCGGATTTCCTGCTGCAACGCGAGCTGGAACAGGCGCTGCAAGCGCGCTGGCCGACCCGCTTCGTACCGCACTACACCATGGTCACCTTCCTGCGCACGCGCTATGCGCTGGCACTGGCGCGCAGCGATATTCAACGCGAGATCCTGGTGGAGGCCACTCGCGGGCACACCGATCTGTCGCGGATCGACTGGACCGCGCTGGAGCGCGTGATCCACGCCCGGCTGCCGCCGCTGCCCGACGCGCATTGAGTCGCGCCGTGCCCCGGTCGGCCCTGGCACGACCCGACACCCGGCCAGCGGCCTAGAATGTAGGCCCGCTCTCTCCAGGCCGGAATCTCCGACGGCGCCCTGGTCTACGACCGTGCCGCATCAGACTTTGCGCCGAACCCACTCCAATGCTGTCGCCACGACCGGCGACAACAACGAGCCGACGACACGATTTATGCCCGATACCTTCCTTTTCTACGATCTCGAAACCTTCGGCCAGGATCCACGCCGCACCCGCATCGCGCAGTTCGCTGCGGTGCGCACCGATGCCGAGCTGAAGGTGATCGAGGAGCCGATCAGCTTCTTCGTGCAACCCGCCGACGATCTGCTGCCCTCGCCCTACGCCACGCTGGTCACCGGCATCACCCCGCAGCACGCACACCGCGAAGGTGTCAACGAAGCCGAGGCGTTCGCCCGCATCGCCGAGCAAATGACGCGGCCGCAGACCTGCACGCTGGGCTACAACTCGCTACGCTTCGACGACGAGTTCGTTCGTTACGGGTTGTTCCG
Source organism: Lysobacterales bacterium (assembly GCA_015655035.1). Classification (GTDB taxonomy): domain Bacteria; phylum Pseudomonadota; class Gammaproteobacteria; order Xanthomonadales; family Xanthomonadaceae; genus JAATFS01. The sequence continues at coordinate 1,408 of JAATFS010000108.1, forward strand.
CAATTTCTACGACCCGTACGAGCGCGAGTGGCGTGGCGGCAACTCGCGCTGGGACTTGCTCGACATGCTGCGGCTAGCGCACGCGCTGCGCCCGGATGGCATCGTATGGCCGCAGCGCGAAGACGGCGCGACCTCGTTCAAGCTGGAGCAGCTGGCGCTGGCCAACGACGTGCGCGAGGGCGACGCGCACGAAGCGCTTTCTGACGTCTACGCCACCATCGGCATGGCACGCAAGTTTCGCCAGAGCCAGCCCAAGCTGTGGGACTACGCGTTGCGCCTGCGCGACAAGCGCTTTGCCGCCGGCTTGCTGGACGTGGTGGCGATGCAACCGGTGCTGCACGTCTCCCAGCGCTACCCGGCCGGCCGGCTGTGCGCGGCGCCGGTACTGCCATTGACCCGGCACCCGCGCATCGACAACCGCGTGATCGTATTCGACCTGGAGGGCGAGTTGGAGCCGTTGCTGCAACTGCAACCGGAAGAAATCGCAGCGCGCCTGTACACCCGGGCCGCGGACCTGCCCGAGGGCCAACAGCGGATCGCGCTCAAGGAAGTGCATTTGAACAAGGCCCCCGCGCTGGTGGCCTGGAACCACCTGCGCGATACCGACCTGCGCCGCCTGGGCGTGGACCGCGACGCGGTCGAGGCCAAGGCGGCGCGACTGCGCGAAATCGGCCCAGAACTGGCGGAGAAGGTTCGCCGCGTATTTGGCGGCGAGCGCGCGGCCGGCACCCCGACTGATGCCGACGCATCGTTGTACGACGGCTTCCTGGCCGAAGGCGACAAGCGCTTGATGAGTACGGTCCGCAGCACCGCCCCGGCCGACCTGGCCCCGATGGAACAACGCTTCCGCGACCCGCGACTGGTCGAGCTGTTGTTCCGCTATCGCGCCCGCAACTGGCCGCAGACGCTGTCGGCAGCCGAGCAATCGCGCTGGGATGGCTACCGCCGCCAGCGCCTGTTGGAAGATCACGGGATGTCCGAACTGACGGTCGCCCAGTTCGAGGCCCAGATCGCCGATTTACGGACCGCTCACCCCGACGATGCTACCAAGCACTATCTGCTCGATCAGTTGAGCGCCTGGGGCGCCGACCTTCAACGCACCTTATGACCACCTATTTTTCGGATGCCAGTTTCAAGTTCCTGCGCGCGCTGGCACGCCACAACGACAAGGCCTGGTTCAACGAGCACAAGCCGCAGTACGAGGATCACGTGCGCCAGCCGTTCCTGCGCCTGATCGGAGACTTGCAGCCGGCACTGGCCCAGGTCAGCGAGCACTTTCGCGCCGATCCCAAGTCCCAGGGCGGTTCGCTGTTCCGTATCTACCGCGATGCGCGCTTCTCCAACGACAAGTCGCCTTACAAGACCTGGCAAGGCGCACGCCTGTTCCACGCGCGCCGGCGCGAGGTCCCCGCACCGTCTTTCTACCTGCACTTGCAGCCGGGCGGCAGCTTCGTCGGTGCCGGGTTATGGCATCCCGAACCCGACACCCAGCGCAAGCTGCGGCAATTCATCTTCGACAATCCCGCCAGTTGGAAGAGCGCTGCGCACGATCCCCGGCTACGACGCAAGTTCGAGCTGGACGAGAACGAGAAGCTGGTACGCCCCCCGCGCGGCTACCCCGCCGATTTCGAGTTCCTGGAAGACATCAAGCATCGCAACTGGGTGTTCTGGCGCTCGCTCGACGACGCCGTGATGACCGGACCGAAACTGCGCCACACCATCGCTGCCGACCTGGCCACGCTTGGCCCCGTGGTCGACTACCTGTGCGCTGCGCTGGACCTGGAATTCTGAGCCATGAAGAAGGCCGTCGCCTTGATCGTGTTGGTACTGCTCGCGCTTGCCGGCTACATCGCCGCCGGCCCCTACCTCGCTATCCGTGGCATTAGCCAGGCGATCGAACAGCGAGATGCCGCCAAGCTGGAACGTTACGTCGACTTCCCCCGCCTGCGCGTCAACCTGAAATCACAACTGGACGATTCGATGGTCCGCCATGCCGGCAGCGGCGTGCAATCCAACCCGCTTGGCGCCTTCGCCCTGCAACTGGCCAGCCGCATGACCGGTGCCGGCGTCGACACCCTGGTCA
>JAATFS010000042.1 GCA_015655035.1 Lysobacterales bacterium
CGACGAGGACCAACTGACCGAAGCGGCGATCGAGGCCGGTGCCGACGACGTGGTGGTGTATCCGGAGGATGGCGCAATCGACGTCGTCACCGCACCGGACACGTTCTCCTCGGTCAAGGATGCGATCACCGCGTCCGGCCTGACCCCGGATCATGCCGAGATCACCTTCCGTGCCGACAACGATATCGCCGTCGACAGCGATACCGCGATCCAGGTGCGCAAGCTGCTGGAGATGCTCGAGGACCTGGACGATGTGCAGGACGTCTATTCCAACGTCGACCAGGCGTCCCTGGACGCCTGATGGCAGTAGGTATGACGGGATTCGGGACGGGAGATTCGCTAGCGCGAGAGCGCCGAGCGGCACCGGGCGCAGGTCTCGTCCCGACTGGCCGATCCGCTCTCCCGGCCTTCCCATGACCCGTATCCTGGGCATCGACCCCGGCTCCCAGCGCACCGGGATCGGCATCATCGACGTCGACGAAAGTGGTCGCAGCCGGCACGTCTACCATGCGCCGCTGGTGCTGCTGGGCGAGGGCGATTTCTCCCAACGGCTGAAGCGGCTGCTGCACGGGCTGGGCGCGATCATCGAGGAGTACCAGCCGCAGGAAGTGGCGATCGAGAAAGTCTTCATGGGCAAGAGCGCGGATTCCGCGCTCAAGCTGGGGCACGCGCGCGGCGCGGCGATCTGCGCGGTCGTGCTGCGCGACCTGCAGGTACACGAGTACGCCGCCACCGAGATCAAGCTGGCGCTGGTTGGCAAGGGCAGTGCGGACAAGGTGCAGGTCCAGCACATGGTCGGTGTCATGCTCAACCTGAAAGGAAAGCTGCAAGCCGACGCCGCCGACGCGCTGGCGGTGGCCATCACTCATGCTCATGTCCGCGCCACCGCCCGGCGCCTGGGCGTCAACACCACACAGGCCTGGAGCCGGAAATGATGCGTGCAGGGATTTGGGATTCGGGATCAGGAATTCGTGACGATCGGCCCGTTACGGCCGTCATCGGCAGCGCTCGGTCGCGTGTCCGGACCGACCTCCGGCATCTGCCGTCCCGCGGCCGCCTGGGCGGTGCCGCGTGATCGGCCGTCTGCGCGGTCTGCTGGCCTACAAGCAGCCGCCGTGGCTGGTGATTGACGTCGGCGGCGTCGGCTACGAGCTGGAAGCGCCGATGAGCACCTTCTACGACCTGCCGGATGTGGGGCGGGACGTGATCCTGTACACCCATTACGCGCAAAAAGAAGATAGCGTGGCGCTGTATGGCTTCCTGCGCGAAGGTGAGCGGCGCTTGTTCCGCGATCTGCAAAAGGTCACCGGCATCGGTGCCAAGATCGCGCTGGCGGTACTGTCCGGGATCAGCGTCGACGACTTCGCGCGGCTGATCCAGACCGCCGATGTCGCCGCGTTGACCCGCGTCCCCGGCATCGGCAAGAAGACCGCAGAGCGTATGGTGGTCGAGCTGAAAGACCGGGCCGCCGACATCGGTGGCGGTGGCGCGCCGATCACCGGGCAGCTCGGCAACGATCCGGTGTCCGAGGCGACCGTCGCGTTGCAACAGTTGGGTTACAAGCCTGCCGAAGCTGCCAAGATGGCGCGCGACGCGAGCATGGAAGGCGACGAGGTCGCCACCGTCATCCGCAAAGCCCTGCAGGCGGCGCTGCGCTGAGCGCGGCGCAGATGCCTTCTTCTCCTTTTTTCACATCGCCCGGCGATACCCTCGGTTTCTTATGTCCCATCCCTCTCCCCCCTCTCATGGCAGTTCCGGCCACGTACCCGCCAAGGGCGGCTTCGCGCTGGTCCTGGGCGCGATCGGGGTCGTGTTCGGCGACATCGGCACCAGCCCGCTGTACACCCTGAAGGAAGCGTTCTCGCCGCACTACGGCCTGACCAGCGACCACGACACCGTGCTCGGCGTACTGTCGCTGGCGTTCTGGGCGCTGATGATCACCGTGACCCTCAAGTACGTGACCATCATCATGCGCGCCGACAACGATGGCGAGGGCGGCATCATGGCGCTGATGGCCTTGGTCCAGCGAACCTTGAAGCCGGCTTCGCACTCGGGCTACGTGGTCGGCATCCTGGGTATCTTCGGCGCCTCGCTGTTCTTCGGCGACGGCGTGATCACACCCGCGATCTCGGTGATGAGCGCGGTCGAGGGCCTGGAGATCGCCGCGCCGAGCCTGCGCCCATTCGTGGTGCCGATCACCGTGGTGGTGTTGCTGCTGGTGTTCATGGCCCAGCGCTTCGGCACCGAGAAGGTGGGCAAGGTGTTCGGGCCGATCACCTCGCTGTGGTTCCTGTCGCTGGCGGCAATCGGGATCTGGAACATCATCGACGCGCCGGAAGTGCTGAAGGCCTTCAACCCCTGGTGGGGCGTATGTTTCTTCATCGAGCACGGCTGGCATGGCGTCTTCATCCTTGGCGCGGTGGTGCTGGCGGTCACCGGCGGCGAAGCGCTGTATGCCGACATGGGCCACTTCGGCGCGCCGCCGATCCGCCATGCCTGGTATTTCTTCGTGCTGCCATGCCTGTTGCTGAACTACCTGGGTCAGGGCGCGCTGGTGCTGATCCATCCGTCTGCACTGAAGAACCCGTTCTTCGAAGCGGTGCCGAGCTGGGCGCTGTACCCGATGATCGTGCTGGCGACGCTGGCGGCGGTGATCGCTTCGCAGGCGGTCATCACTGGCGCCTACTCGGTGGCGCGCCAGGCGATGCAACTGGGCTACATCCCGCGCATGCAGGTCAAGCACACCTCCAGCGACACCATCGGCCAGATCTACGTGCCGGGCATCAACTGGCTGCTGGCGGTGATGGTGATCGCGCTGGTGCTGGTTTTCCGCAGCTCGACCAACCTGGCGGTGGCCTACGGCATCTCGGTGTCGATGACGATGCTGATCGACACCTTGCTGCTGGCACTGGTGGCGCGCTCGCTGTGGCCGCGCTGGCGGCGTTCGGTGCTGGCACTGTGCGTGCTGTTCTTCCTGATCGAACTGGCGTTCGTGGTCGCCAATGGCGCCAAACTGCTGCAAGGGGCCTGGTTCCCGCTGGCGCTGGGCGTGGTGGTGTTCACGCTGATGCGCACCTGGCGTCGCGGTCGCGAACTGCTGCGCGAGGAGATCCGCAAGGACGGTATCCGTATCGACAGCTTCCTGCCCGGGCTGATGCTCGCGCCGCCGGTCCGCGTGCCGGGCACGGCGGTGTTCCTGACCGCCGACCCGATGGTGGTGCCGCACGCGTTGATGCACAACCTCAAGCACAACAAGGTGCTGCATGAACGCAACGTGTTTCTCAACGTGGAAACACTGCCGATTCCGTATGCGCCGGTAGACAAGCGGCTGCGGATCGAGTCGATCGGCGATGACTTCCATCGCGTGTATGTCCGCTTCGGCTTCATGGAAACCCCGGACGTGCCGCTGGCATTGATGCGTTCCTGCGACTACGGCGGCATCTATTTCGATCCGATGGACACCACGTTCTTCGCCAGTCGCGAAACCATCGTGGCCAGCGCCAACCGGGGCATGCCGATCTGGCGCGACAAGTTGTTCGCGCTGATGCATCGGAATGCCGCGCCTGCCACCGGCTTCTTCCGGATCCCTGGCAACCGGCTGGTCGAGCTGGGTGCGCAGGTGGAGATATGAGGACGCGTGCGGCGGTCGGGATAGGGTATTCGGTGAAAGCAATCGGCAGGGGCGTAGCGCGCAGCTCCTCAGCGCCCGATACTATGCCGTTCTCATCCCCATCCTCGAATTTCGCCGCTCGGCTCTAATGGATCGCATCATCGACAGCAGCTCTACCCGGGAAGACGATGTCGTCGAGGCCAGCATCCGTCCCCAGCGCCTGGCCGACTATCTCGGCCAGCAGCCGGTGCGCGAGCAGATGGCGATCTACATCGAGGCCGCCAAGGCCCGTGGCGAGGCCATGGACCATGTGCTGATCTTCGGGCCGCCCGGCCTGGGCAAGACCACTCTCAGCCACGTGATCGCCAACGAGTTGGGGGTCAGCCTGCGGGTGACCTCGGGACCGGTGATCGAGAAGGCCGGGGACCTGGCCGCGCTGCTGACCAACCTGCAGCCACACGACGTGCTGTTCATCGACGAGATCCACCGCCTGTCGCCCGTGGTCGAGGAAGTGCTGTATCCGGCGATGGAGGATTTCCAGATCGATATCATGATCGGCGAAGGCCCGGCCGCGCGCTCGATCAAGATCGACCTGCCGCCGTTCACGCTGATCGGTGCCACCACCCGTGCCGGACTGCTGACCGCGCCGCTGCGCGATCGGTTCGGCATCGTGCAGCGCCTGGAGTTCTATTCGACGGCGGAGTTGACCCGGATCGTCAGCCGCTCGGCGACCATCCTTGGCATCCAGTGCAGCGCCGACGGCGCATCCGAGATCGCCCGCCGCGCGCGCGGCACCCCGCGCATCGCCAACCGGCTGTTGCGGCGGGTACGCGACTATGCCCAGGTCAAGGCCGCCGGTCACATCGACGTGGTGGTCGCGCGCGCGGCGATGGAAATGCTCAAGGTCGACCCGGAAGGCTTCGATGAGCTGGATCGGCGCATGCTACGGACCATCGTCGAGTTCTTCGACGGCGGTCCGGTGGGCGTGGAGTCGCTGGCCGCATCGCTGTCGGAGGAGCGCGGCACCCTTGAGGACGTGATCGAACCCTACCTGATCCAGCAGGGCTTCCTGGTGCGCACCGCGCGCGGGCGCATGGCCACCAGCAAGGCCTACCTGCACCTGGGATTGCAGCCCCGGCGGGATGCGGGCTTCACGGGTGCCGATCCGGAGGGCTTGTTCTGATGCCAGGGTCGTGCCGGTGACTATGCAATCCCCGATTCCGAACCCAGGTGCGCGGCTATTCAGTTGGCCGACACGCATCTACTGGGAAGATACCGACGCCGGTGGGGTGGTCTATCACGCGCGTTACGTGGCTTTCATGGAACGTGCGCGTACGGAGTGGATGCGCGCCCTGGGCTACGGGCAGGAGCGAATGCGCCAGCAACACGATCTGGTGTTCGCGGTGCGTTCCATGCAGCTGGATTTTCTCAAGCCGGCGCGGCTGGACGATGCACTCGAGGTGTCGGCAGTGTTGGTGAAATGCCGGCGGGCGAGTCTGGGATTTGCCCAGGCGATCCGCCGCGAAGGCGAGTTGCTGCTGACCGCGCACGTACGGATCGCAGCGCTCGGCGCGGGCGATTTCCGCCCGCGCGGCATCGACGATGCGCTGTATGACATGTTGAAGAGTTTAGAAACCCCAGAATCCGATTTACTGAGGAACGACGGATGATCGCATTGCTCCTGGCCCTGCAGGACACGGTAGTGGAAGCACTGCCGCAGGAAGTCACCAGCGCGGCCGCGCAGACCGCCAGCGCCGCCAGCACTGGCGGCATCAACTATCTGGAACTGGTCGCGCACGCGAGTATCCCGGTCAAGCTGATCGTCCTGCTGCTGTTGGCGGGCTCGTTCATCAGCTGGGTGATCATTTTCCGCAAGGCGCGCGTGTTCAAGCAGGCCAATCGCGAGGCGGACGAGTTCGAGAACCGCTTCTGGTCCGGGGCCGATCTCAGCAAGCTGTACGCTGCGGCGACCGACCGCAACCGCGTGGTCGGCGGTCTGGAGGCGATCTTCGAAAGTGGCTTCCGCGAGTTCTCGCGGCTGCGCGACCGCCGCCGCCTGGATGCACGCGTGCAGCTCGAAGGCGCGCAGCGCGCCATGCGCACCACCTTCGCGCGCGAAGTCGATCAGCTTGAACGCAACCTGGAGTTGCTGGCCAACATCGGCTCGACCGCACCTTACGTGGGCCTGGTCGGCACCGTGTTCGGCATCATGGTCACCATGCACGACATGGTCAGCAGCGGCGCGCAGGCGGGTATCGCATCGGTGGCGCCGGGCATCTCCGAGGCACTGTTCGCCACCGCGATCGGTCTGTTCGTGGCGATCCCGGCAGTGTGGGCGTACAACCGCTTCACCACCCGCGTGGAACGCCTGTCGGTGCGCTACGAGACCTTTGCCGACGAATTCAGCTCGATCCTGCAGCGGCAGGCCGGCGGCGACGAATAAGCCGCGCCGACACAGCGCAGGAGCACGAGATGAGTACATCCAGCATTTCCCGCCGCAAACGCCGTAAGCTCAAGTCCGAGATCAACGTCGTGCCGTACATCGACGTGATGCTGGTGCTGCTGATCATCTTCATGGTCACCGCACCGCTGCTGACCCTGAGCATCGATGTGGATCTGCCCAGCTCCAACGCCAAGGCGCTGGAGAGCAAGCAGGATCCGATCGTGGTCACGGTCAAGGGCGATGGCCAGCTTGCCTTGCAGCTCCCGGAAGGCGAGTTGCAGGCGATGGATGCCGCCACGCTGCAAACGCAGCTGGCCGCCGTCGTGGCGCAGGACAAGAACGCACGCGTGGTGGTGGCAGCGGAGAAGACCGTGGCCTACCAGTACGTGGTCGATGCGATGGATGCGATCAAACGCGCCAAGGTCGAGAAGGTTGGCCTGCTGACTGACTCGGGCGGCAATGCACGCTGACGCACTTTCCCCGCATCTGGCGCGCAGGGAGGGCTGGGGTCGCCCGGTCATCCTCGCGCTGGTGGTACACCTCCTGGTGCTGCTGGTGTTCACTGCGGCCTGGTTGTGGTCGCCAGAACGCAACGTGGAACCGGCCGCTGGCGATCCGACCATGGAAGCCAGCCTGGACGTGTCCGCCGCCGATGCGCGTGCGGCACGCCAGGCCCTGCGCGATACCGCCGAGCCGATCGAAGCGCCGGCTCCCGAGCCGGAACCGGTAGCAGTGCCCGAGCCGGTGCCCGAAGAAACCGTGCCGCCGCCGCAGCCGATTCCCGAGCCGCGTCCGCAGGATGCGCCGACCCCGCAGCAAGCGCAGGCGCAGGAACGCATCGCCAAGCCCGATACGGTCGACCAGGAGCGCGTCAGCGCGCTGGCCATTTCCAAGGAAAAGGCCAAGCAGGAGCAGGAGGCCAAGCGTCGCCAGGAGCAGGTCGACCTCACCGAGCGCAAACGCCAGGAAGAGGCCGAGCAGAAGCTGCGCCTGGCCAAGCAGCAGGAAGAGGCCGATCAGAAAAAGAAGGCCGCCGAACAGCAGGCACAGGCCCAGGCCGACGCAAAGGCCAAGGCCGAGCGCGAGCAGAAGCTGGCAGACATCCGCAAGAAGCGCGAGCAGGCCGAGAAGGACGCCAAGCTGGCCGAGCAGAAGCTGCGCCAGGTCGCCGCCGCGCGCGCTGCCCAGCAGGCCTCGTCCGCCTCCGGCGCCGCTGCACCGGCGACGGCCGGGCAGGGCGGGACCAATACCGACCTGTCGGCCAAGTACGCCGCCGCGATCCAGCAAGCGGTACTGTCGCAATGGGTCCGGCCCGACTCGGTGCCGTTGGGGCAGAAGTGCAGCATCAGTATTCGGCAATTGCCGGGGGGCTCGGTCGTGGATGCCACGGTCTCGGCCAGCTGTCCGTTCGACGACGCCGGGCGGCGCTCGATCGAAGCGGCGGTGCTGCGTGCGCAGCCGCTGCCCTACCGAGGCTTCGAAGCGGTGTTCCAGCGCAACCTGACCTTCAATTTCACCGCGCAGGACCGCTGAGACCTTCCCGTCGCCTGACGGCAACAGCTGTTCAGATGACCGTTCAGCGGGCTTGTTCGGGCAGTTTCACCGTTCCGGCCAGGTATTTTCGAGGCGGGCTTTCACGCTGTCTTTGTTCACGATTGCGAAAATATTCACTTGGTACTTGTTATGCCTTCCACACTTCCCATTCGACCCTCCGAGCGACCCATGAAGAAACTGCCGTGCTGGTTAGCCCTCCTGACCGCCTTGTTGCTGCCCCTTTCCGCGATGGCGCAGCAGCAGGGGCTGACCATCGATATCGTCGGCGGCAGCGCCTCGGCCACTCCGGTCGCCGTGGTGCCGATGCCGTACCAGGGGGCGGGCACCGCGCCGCAGACCGACGTCGCGGCGGTTGTGGGCGCCGACCTGGATCGTTCCGGCCAGTTCCGTACGTTGCCGGCGGCCCAGATCACCGAGCGTCCGACGCGGGCCAGCGAGGTGCAATTCCCGACCTGGCGTGCCCTCAAGCAGGACTATCTGGTAGTCGGCCGGGTGATGGATGCCGGTAGTGGCGCCTACCGCGTCGAGTACGAGTTGTTCGACGTTGCCAAGGGCGAGCGCCTGCTCGGTCTGGCGATGACCGCCCGTGCCAATGCAATGCGCGACGTCGCCCACCAGATGGCCGATGCGATCTACGAGAAGATCACCGGCGTGCGCGGCGCGTTCTGGACCCGTATTGCCTATGTGACCGCCAGCGGCAAGGGCGGGGCGATGCGCTATGCATTGATGGTCGCCGACTCCGATGGCTTCAATCCGCAGACGATCGTGCGCTCGGCCGAGCCGCTGTTGTCGCCGAACTGGAGCCCGGATGGTCGCAAGCTGGCCTATGTCAGCTTCGAGCGCGGCAATTCGTCGATTTACCTGCAGGACATCGCCACCGGCGCGCGTGAGCTGGTTTCCAGCTTCCGCGGCATCAACGGTGCGCCCTCGTTCTCCCCGGACGGTCGCCGGCTGGCGCTGGCGCTGTCGCGCAGCGGCAATCCGGAGGTCTATGTGATGGATCTGGGCAGCAAGCAGTTGACCCAGCTCACCAACCATTTCGGCATCGATACCGAGCCGACGTGGGCGCCGGATGGGGGGAGCGTCTATTTCACCTCCGATCGTGGCGGTCGTCCGCAGATCTACCAGGTCCCGGCCAGCGGCGGCAGCGCCAACCGCGTGACCTTCCAGGGTAATTACAACGCCACCGCCAGCGTCTCGTTCGACGGCAAGAAGATCGCCGTGGCCCAGGGCAGCGGCAATACTTACAAGGTTGCGGTAATGGATCGCAGTTTGGGTTCGCCCAGCTGGAGTACGCTGTCGCCGGGTTCGCTGGATGAATCTCCGAGCTTTGCACCCAATGCCAGCATGGTGCTTTACGCTGCGCGTGAAGGTGGGAGGGGCGTGCTCTATGCCGTTTCCGCCGACGCCCGCGTACGCCAGCGTCTGGTACTGGCCGACGGCGATGTAAGAGAACCCTCCTGGGGCCCCTACCGAACCGCGCATTAATGTTAATATTTCGCTGCGTTAAACCCCTCATTGGCTTTAGGAGCCACCACTAGGTATCGCCATGAACAAGTCCACCCGCGTCTTGCTTGTTTCTCTGCTGTCTGTTGCTGTGCTGGCCGGTTGTTCTAAAAAGGTCAAGGAAGCGCCGCCAGCGGCGCCGACTGACACCTCCGGCTCCACTGCTCCGACGGGTCCCTCCACCTCCGGCCTGTACGGTCCGGGCGATCTCGACACCGACGCATGCCTGCGTCAGCGCGTGGTCTACTTCGATCTTGACCAGGATTCGCTGAAGCCGGAATTCCAGGCCATCGTCGCCTGCCACGCCAAGTACCTGCGTGACCGTCCGTCCTCGCGCATCACCCTCCAGGGCAATGCCGACGAACGCGGTTCGCGTGAGTACAACCTGGGCCTGGGCGAGCGTCGTGCCAATGCGGTGTCGTCGTCGGTTCAGGCTGCCGGTGGTTCGGGCAGCCAGCTGACCGTCGTCAGCTACGGCGAAGAGCGTCCGGTCTGCACCGAATCCGGCGAAAGCTGCTGGTCGCAGAACCGTCGCGTCGAGATCGTGTACACGGCTCAGTAATAGATGCGTATCGGTGTCCTCACATCGATGATCGTCGCGGCGGCCCTTGCGGCCGCCGCGCCGGCGTATGCGCAACGCCAGAGCCTGGCCGACCGCGTAGCCGTGCTCGAACAGCAGGCGTCCAACACGCAGGCCAATACCGATCTGTTGAATCAGCTCAACGCATTGCGTTCGCAGATGCAGCAGATGCAGGGCACGATCGAACAGCTGCAGCACGATAACGAGCAGCTCAAGCAGCAGAGCAAGGACCAATACCTGGACCTGGATGGACGCCTCAACCGGCTGGAGGGCGGTGCAACGCCTGCGCTTCCGGCGGCAACGGGTAGTACCACTCCGGCACCGGTTACGTCCCCGACGGCGGCTACTTCCGAGCGGCCGCCTTCCGCTCCCCCAGATGCGGGCGCGCAGACTGCCAGTGGCGACGAGCGCACGGCCTACAATGTGGCCTTCGAGGCTTTGAAGAACGGCAAGTACGACGACTCCGCGCAGCTGTTCCTGAGCTTCCTGGAGCTGTACCCCAATGGCGCCTACACCCCCAATGCGCTGTACTGGCTGGGTGAAAGCTATTACGCCACCCGCAATTTCCAGCTGGCCGAGGTGCAGTTCCGCGACCTCGTTGGCCGTTACCCCACGCATGACAAGGCCGCCGGCGGACTGCTGAAGCTTGGCTTGTCGCAGTACGGCGAAGGCAAGTCCGATGCCGCCCAGCAGACACTGCAGCAAGTGATTGCGCAGTATCCGAACTCCGATCCGGCGCGGGTTGCGCAGGATCGCCTGAAGTCCATCCAGCTCGGCCAGCAATTGCGCTGAGCCTGGATATGCCTCTGCCGCTGGCGGGGAGCCTACTTTCAATGAATGCCGTCGCCGTCCCCAGTGAAATCGTCCAGTCGCCATTGCCGCGATTGAAGATCACCGAGATCTTCCTGTCTCTGCAGGGCGAGGCCGACGCCGCGGGTTGGCCCACTGTATTCGTGCGCCTGACCGGCTGTCCGCTGCGCTGCAATTATTGCGACACCGCCTATGCCTTCCACGGCGGCGAATGGCACGACATCGACGATATCGTGGCCGAGGTCGCCAGCCATGGCGTGCGCCACGTATGCGTAACCGGGGGCGAGCCGCTGTCGCAGAAGCGCTGCCTGATGCTGCTGCGCAGACTATGCGATGCCGGCTATGACGTATCGCTGGAAACCTCCGGCGCGCTGGATATCTCGGGGGTCGATGCGCGGGTGTCGCGGGTGGTGGACCTGAAGACGCCGGCGTCCGGCGAAGAGCGCCGCAACCGCTGGGAGAATCTGCCGCTGCTGACTGCGCGCGACCAGGTCAAGCTGGTGCTGTGCAGCCGCGCCGACTACGAATGGGCGCGCGAAGTGGTACGCACGCATGCGCTGGACCGCCGCTGCAGCGTGCTGTTCTCGCCGAGCAAGGGCGATGTGAATCCGCGCGAGCTGGCCGACTGGATCGTCGCCGATCGATTGCCGATACGCTTCCAGATGCAGTTGCACAAGCTGCTGTGGAACGACGAGCCAGGACGCTGATGTAAGGATCTGTAGCCGGGTACGCGGACAGGCAATATTCCTCGCGCCCGCATGCACGTCCGTGTCATGTAGCCTTTCCCGTTCCGAACCCTTTATTCCGAATTCCCGCGCCCAATGAAAAAAGCCGTCGTCCTTCTCTCCGGTGGCATGGACTCCGCCGCCGTCGTCGCCTTGGCCCAGGAGCAGGGCTTTGCCGTGCATGCACTGAGCGTGCGCTACGGCCAGCGCCATACTTCCGAGCTGGCCGCCGCCGCGCGCGTGGCGCAGGCACTGGGGGTGGTGGCGCACAAGGTGGTCGATGTGGACCTGCGCAGCATCGGCGGCTCGGCCCTGACCGACGATATCGACGTTCCCGAAGCGGGCGGCGCCGGTATCCCGGTGACCTACGTTCCGGCGCGCAATACCATCATGTTGTCGCTGGCATTGGGCTGGGGCGAGGTACTTGGCGCCAACGATCTGTTCTGCGGCGTCAACGCGGTCGACTATTCCGGCTATCCGGACTGCCGGCCGGAGTTCATCGACGCGTTCGAAAAGCTCGCCAACCTGGCCACCAAGGCGGGTGTCGAAGGCGCGGGATTGCGCGTCCATGCGCCGCTGCAATTCCTGAGCAAGGCCAACATCGTGCGCGAAGGCGTGCGGCTAGGCGTGGACTTCGGCCTGACCGTGTCCTGCTACCGCGCCGACGACGCCGGGCGCGCCTGCGGCCACTGCGACGCATGCCAGTTGCGCGCGGCCGGGTTCGCCGATGCCGGTGTGGCCGATCCGACGCACTACGTGATTTCGTCCTGATGCCGGTCTGAGGTAGAATGCGCACCCCGGTGCAAAGCCGGGCGCAGGGCCGTTAGCTCAGTCGGTAGAGCAGAAGACTTTTAATCTTTTGGTCGATGGTTCGAATCCATCACGGCCCACCATTCGAATCAATGACTTAGTCGGACTCGATTAGCCCCCATCCTCAGTCATGAAATGGGCGGCCGGCAGGATCGGCATCTGCAATCCCTCACTGTGCATCCTTGCTTGTCTTTCAGCTCGATATCGATGTGTTTTGCGATCAATGGCAGACCGGCTTCATCCTGCCTGGATGAGATGGCTTCGTGTAGAAGGCTCAGGCCGCTGTCATCCTGTTCGTTGATGGTCGACCAGGGTGAGCTTGAAGTCGAGCTGCGAAAACTCGCGGTTACGGATGGCGGCGAAGACCATCTTGCTTCCCTTCCTGGCGGCGTCACTTGGAGCGCTGTCGCTGCTCATTCGCTCGTGGCCTGACGGCGAGATCTGCAGGATAGTGCCGCTGTGCCCCCG
>JAATFS010000468.1 GCA_015655035.1 Lysobacterales bacterium
AGGAAACGGAGCCAACGAAAAACGCTTTCCCTGCAACGTCACAAGCCGACGCCTGAAGGGCTATCGGGATTTTCCGACTGGCCTTCCTGGCTCGGTCGGAACGCGCTTGATCAAAGCGTGCCGCCCATCCACGGGCGGCGCCCTGATCTTCCTCACTCAAGGTTGCAAGCGAGTCCCGCGCAGACGCAACGGACGCTAATACTCCGAGGAATCTTGCTTGCTCTTGCTCTCGCCAAGCAGACCCAACACATCAGACCAACTCTGATCGTGCCACGCCCCGAACCGCAGTCGCTAGAACATCAAATTGATCACGCCCACCATCACCACCACGTAGATCAACGACAGTGGTCCACCCACCCGCCACAGCTCGCGTGGCTGATAGTCGGCCGGCCCGGCGACCATCGAGATCACCGGATTGGAGGCCGTCATCAGATTGTTGGATGCCGACAGCGCCACGATCAAAGCGAACGCAGTGGGGTTGCCACCGACCGCCAGCGCCAGGCTCACCGCGATCGGCACCATCACGATGGTGGCGCCGACGTGACTGATGACCAGCGAAAACGCGGTGGTCAGCACGGCCAGCGCGATCTCCAGCGCCCACCTCGGAATCCCCTGGGGCAGGCGGTCGATGGTGTGGCCGGCCACCCACGCGGCGGTGCCGCTGCTGTCCATCGCCCAACCCAGCGGGATCAGCCCCGCCATCATGAAGATGGTCTTCCAGTTGATCGATGCGTACGCCTCGTCCATGCGCAGCACTCCGGTGACCAGCATGCAGGCCACGCCGGTCATCAGCGTCAGTGCCACCGGTAGCTGCGAGGTCAGCGCGATGACGATGGTCAGGGCGAAGATCGCCATTGCGATCTTGAACTTGTGCGGCCGCTGTTCGCCCTTGGGATAGTCGGTGACGGTGACGAAATCGCGGCTCTCGGCCGCCTGCGCGAGATCCTGCCAGATGCTGTGGAACACCAGCATGTCGCCTGCGCGCAATGGCAGCTGGCGTACGTTGTCGCGGATCACCTGCTTGTCGCGATTGATCGCCAGCAGGCTCATGCCGTTCTGCTTGCGTAGCCGCAGCTCGGCCGCGCTCTTGCCGATGAAGCGTGAGTTCGGCGGGATCACCGCTTCGGAAATGCCGGCGCGGCTGGGATTGAACAGGTCGCCGAGGTTGCGCAGGCGCGAGGACATACGCAGGAAGTGATTCTGGGCGAAGTCCTTGACGTCCTGGCGCGTCCCCATCACCCCCAGCACGCTGCCGACCCAGATGCGCATGTCAGCAGGCGGCGCCAGGCGCGTGTCGTTGCCGGTCTTCAATGCAAGCAACAGCGGCGCGTCGTGCATGCTCTCGGCCTCGCCCAGGGTCATGCCCACCATTGGACTCTCGGCGCTGACGAGCAGCTCGAAGACATCGCCGTCGATGCCGTAGGTCTTGGCGAAGTAGCTGTCCGTCCGCGACGGCACCACGCCGTCGTTGATCAGGCGCTCTTCCTCGATCAACTTGTGGTCGCCGTAGAAACGGAAGTACAGCAGCGCGGCGACCAGCAGCGCCACGCCGATCGGCAGCGGCGCGAACATGCCCAGTGGCTCGATCGTGGCCATGCCGGAGGGCAGGTTGTTGTTGGCCGATTGCAGCAGATCGTTGAGCAGGATCAGCGGCGAATTGCCGACCATGGTCAGTGCGCCACCCATCACGATCGCTGCGGCGATCGGCAGCAGCAGCCGCTGCAGGGTCAGTCCGGTGCGCGCGACCAGGCGCGAGGCCACCGGCAGGTACAGCGCCATCACCGAGGGATTCTGCATGAACGACGAATTGAGGCCGGAGATGGCCAGCGTCATCATCATCAGCCGGCGTTCGCTGCCGTGCGAGCGCCGCAACAGCCACGATGCCAGCCGGTTCAGCGCGCCGGTGCGTTCCAGCCCGGCGCCGAGAATGGTGGTGGCGATGATGCTGATCACCGCGTTGCCCGAGAAACCGCCGAAGATCTCTTCCGGCGCGATCAGGCCGGTGACGCCCAACACCACCAGCACGATCAGCGCAACCACGTCGGCGCGGATGCGCTCGAACAGGAACATCGCCATCGTGAAGCCGACCAGCCCGAGGACGAGCTTCATGTCGTTGGTCAGCGTCAGCGCGGTGTCCATGGGGGCCTGGATGAGGGGGCGGGGATCAGGTTAAGGCTAACTGCCGGGCCAGCGGCGATATTGGCGTGTCTTGGATGAATTCGGTCTGGCTGGTCGCAGATTTCATTCGCCCGCCTTGGGTTCAATCCTGGCTTCGGTCGTACAGCAGATCCCAGACGCCGTGACCGAGCTTCTGGCCACGGGTCTCGAAATGCGTCTGCGGGCGCCAGGCCGGGCGCTCCACGTGCCCGCGGGCGCCGGCCCGATTGACCAGGCCCGCCGTGGCATCGAGCACGTCCCACATCTGCTCGGCGTAGTCCTGCCAATCGGTGGCCGCGTGCAGTCGGCCGCCTGGACGCAGCTTGCGCACCAGCAGCGCGGCGAAGGCCGGCTGGATCAGGCGCCGTTTGTTGTGGCGCTTCTTGTGCCAGGGATCGGGAAAGTAGATCCGGACCTCGTCCAGCGCGCCGTCGGCGATCTCGTTTTCCAGCACTTCCACCGCGTCGTGGTGATAAAGGCGCACATGTCCGAGGTCGTCCTCGGCGAGCGCGTTGAGCAGGCGACCGACGCCGGGTGCATGCACCTCGATGCCGATGTAGTCGCGGGTCGGGTCCTGGGTGGCGGCGAAACGCAGCGCGGTGCCGTTGCCGAAGCCGATTTCCAGCACCTTGGGCGCGGCGCGTCCGAACAAGGCGTCCAGGTCGCGTGGCTGGCCGCTATAGTCAATGCCGAAGCGCGGCCAGCGATCGTCGAAGGCGCGCTGCTGCGCCGGGGTAAAGCGGCCCTGGCGCAGTACGAAGCTGCGTACCTGACGCCGGCCTTCCTCGATCGTGAAGGGCTTGGGTGGCGCCTTGGCGCCATCGCTGGTGAACGGATCGGTCATGTCAGGATTTGCAAGAAGAGTGGGGGGAGCAAGTTGCACGCGCCGGTTCGATCATGCGCGGATACGCTGGCTGCCGTAGCCGCCCGAGTACTGCTTTTCGCTGTGCGAGGAGACGGGCGGGCTGGCTCCCGCGAGCGGTCATCCGATCAGGCCATCGAGCGGGCTCGAGGCCGAGGCATTGCGCTTGCGCGGGATCCGGCCGGCGAGGAAGGCCTCGCGACCGGCCTCGACCGCCTTGCGCATCGCGCTGGCCATCAGCACCGGGTCGCGGGCGCCGGCGATGGCGGTATTCATCAGCACGCCGTCGCAGCCCAGTTCCATGGCGATCGCCGCATCGGAGGCGGTGCCCACGCCGGCATCGACGATGATCGGCACCTTGGCGTTCTCGATGATTTCCAGCAGGTTGTACCTGTTCTGGATGCCCAGGCCCGAGCCGATCGGCGCGGCCAGCGGCATTACCGCCACGCAGCCGATCTGCTCCAGGCGCTTGGCCAGGATCGGGTCGTCGGAGGTATACACCATGACCTCGAACCCGTCGGCGACCAGTTGCTCGGCGGCCTTCAGGGTCTGCACCACATCCGGATACAGCGTCTTCTGGTCGCCCAGCACTTCCAGCTTGGTCAGGTTGTGCCCGTCCAGCAGCTCGCGCGCCAGTCGGCAGGTGCGCACGGCGTCTTCGGCGGTGTAGCAGCCGGCGGTATTGGGCAGGATCGTGAAGCGGTCAGGCGGCAACACGTCGAGCAGGCTGGGCTCGTCAGGGTTCTGGCCGATGTTCACGCGGCGAATCGCGACGGTGACGATCTCGGCGGCGGCGGCATCGGTGGCGCGCCGGGTTTCATCCATGTCCTTGTACTTGCCGGTGCCGGTCAGCAGGCGGGACCGGTAGGATTTGCCGGCGATGAGCAGGGAGTCATTGCGGGAAGAAATGGTCATCGCACGATTATCACCGATCATGCGCCGCGCCGCAGGCCCGCATTTGTCCGGGAATCGGCCGGCGAGGGACGCTGGCCGATTCGCAGTGGGCTCAGCCGCCCCCAAGGGCGTGCACGATCTCAATCACGTCGCCTTCGCGCAGCCGCTGTTGTGCGTGCAGGCCGCGCGGCACGATCTCGCCGTTGATCTCCACCGCCACGCGGCGCTCGGCCAGCCCCTCGTCGGCCAGCAATACCGACAGCAGGGTGTCTTGCGGAATCTGGCGGGACGCGCCATTGAGCTGAATGTTCATGCGGCCATTTTCGCATTGCGGGGCTGTACGCGCACGCGTCATGCCGCGCCGCAGCGTGTGTGCGGGCAGGGGCGATGAAAGTATGTGTTCATTCGTCGGTGCGCCTTTGCGCCGGCTTCAATGAATCATTTGGCTGAGTTATCCAGGGGGCTTCCAGCATGTTCTCGTTCCATCCACTAAGGTCGCTGATGGCCGTGTCGATTGCGCTGGCCAGCTCGCCCGCGCTGGCTGGCGCCGCGTTCGAGCAAACCGTGTTCTTCGGCGACAGCCTGACCGATGCCGGCTACTACCGGCCGCTGTTGCCAGCGGCGGTACAGCCGGTGACCGGCAAGTTCACGACCAATCCCGCGTGGGTGTGGGCCGAGTATGTGGCCGATCATTACGGCACCGATGCCTCGCCCAATGGCAATGGCCAGAGCGGGGACAATCATGCTGCCGGCGGCGCGCGCGTGGATGCCGTTTCGACGAGTGCGCTGGGTAGCGCGCCCTCGCTGGTCGCCCAGGTCGACGCCTACCTGGCGACCATTGGCGGCAGCGCCAATCCGAACGCGCTCTACACCGTGTGGGGCGGGGCGAACGACGTGTTCGCCATCGCGGCCGGTGCGCCGGCGCAAGCCACCATCGCCAGTGCGGTGGCGGCCCAGGTCGGAATCGTCGGCGCGCTGGAAAGCGCTGGCGCACGCTATGTCCTGGTGCCGACCCTTCCGGACATCGGCCTGACCCCCACTTCGCGCCTGGGCGGCGCGGCTGCGATGGCGCAGGGGACGGCGTTGGCCAACGCCTACAACAGTGCGCTGTTCTCCGGCCTGGCGTCGGCCGGGCTGCGCGTCATTCCCGTCGATACCTTCCATTTGCTGCAAGAGATCGTTGCCGATCCGGCGGCCTATGGCTTCACCAACACCAGTACCGCCGCTTGTACGCTGGCGTTGCCGTTGTGCAACCCGACCAGTCTGGTCAGCGCCGATGCCGGGACCACCTACGTATTCGCCGATGGCGTGCATCCGACCGCCGCCACCCACCAGATACTCGGCCAGTACGCGCTATCGATCCTCGAAGCGCCCCGGTTGCAGCAGGTGTTGAGCCATTCGTCCCAGGTGATTGGCCGGGCTCGCGCCGATCAGGTCGCCTGGCACCTTGACGGCAAGCCCGATGTCGATGGCGCACGCTGGTGGGGTAGCGTGCGCGGGGACATGCAGCGCTACGAGCATGCCGACCTGTATGACGGCAGCGCGCCGGCCGGGCTGTTCGGTGTCGACTGGCAACGCGGCGATGTAGTGCTGGGCGGCTTCGCCGGCCATGGCCGCATGCAAGCCGATTTCGGCAACCGCCACGGCGACTTCAAGCAGTCCGACACCACCGTGGGCGGTTTCCTCGGTTGGTACACCGGCCCGGTGTGGGTCAACGCCCAGCTCAGCTACAGCTGGCTGCGCTACGACGTGCAGCGCAAGGTGGATCTGGGACCGGCCACGCGCGCGCATGGCGGCTCCCCGGATGGCAGCAACCTGACCGCCGCGATCAATGCCGGCTATGCGTTTGGCGAAGGCAGTTTGCGCCACGGTCCGGTGGCAGGTCTGACCTGGCAGAAGATCAAGCTCGACGGCTACACCGAGCGCAATCCCAGCGCGACCGCGCTGGGCTACGGCGAGCAGGACGTCGACTCGCTGGTCGGCCGCATCGGCTGGCAAGTGCGCCTGGACGGCGCCCCGGTCAAGCCGTACCTGCAGCTCAGCTACGATCACGAGTTCAAGGACGGGCAGCAAGCCAGTGCCTGGCTGCAAAGCATGCCGCAGGCAGGAACCTATTACGTGCCTGGCCTGGCGCTGGACCGCGACTACGCTACGGTCGTGTTGGGCGCGCGCACGGCGATATGGGGCCTGCAAAGCAATTTCGGCCTGACCACCACCACCGCGCAGAAGGGCGCACGCGATGCCACCCTGTTTGTGAACTTCGGCGGCAGCTTCTGAGCGGGGGAACGACGACGACTCCAGGTTTTCCTCGTTGCGTGCGGCGGGCCCGACGAATAGACTGCACCCCACGCCTCGCGGGCGTAGCTCAATGGTAGAGCTGTAGCTTCCCAAGCTACTGACGAGGGTTCGATTCCCTTCGCCCGCTCCATCTTCCAGGTACCGGACCGGTCCTGAGGCCACCAGCCACCAGGGTCCGGACGAGATGTGTCCGAGCCCGTGCGAATCCGCGATGAAGCTCGCCATCCTCTCCCGCAACAGCAAGCTCTACTCCACCCGGCGTCTGATCGAGGCGGGGCGGGCGCGTGGGCACACGGTGCGCGTGCTCGATCCGTTGCGCTGCTACATGCGCATCGCCGCCGATGGTTTCAGCCTGCACTACAAGGGCAAGCCGATCACCGGCTACGACGCGGTGATTCCGCGAATCGGGGCCTCGGTTACCCGATATGCCACTGCGGTGCTGCGCCAGTTCGAGCTGATGGGCACGCATACGCCCAATCCTTCCGACGCCATCCTGCGCTCGCGCGACAAGCTGCGTGCACACCAGTTGCTGGCGGCGCAGGGGATCGACATGCCGGTGACGGTGTTCGGCGACAACCCGGACGACACCCAGGACCTGCTGTCGATGCTGGGGCCGCCACCGCATGTGGTGAAGCTGAGCGAGGGCGCGCAGGGCAATGGCGTGATCCTGACCGAGAAGACCAGCGCGTCGCGGGGCGTGGTCGAGGCGTTGCGCGGGCTGTACGCCAATTTCCTGGTGCAGGAGTTCATCGGCGAGGCGCAG